>NZ_JBHVGU010000060.1:0-41316 GCF_042800575.1 Streptomyces sp. NPDC057616 | reverse complement strand
CGCCCGGTTACATTCCGAACCCGGAAGCTAAGCCTTACAGCGCCGATGGTACTGCAGGGGGGACCCTGTGGGAGAGTAGGACGCCGCCGAACAATTATTCAAAGGGTTGGATCCTGAACTTCGGTTCGGGGTCCAACCCTTTTTTGTTCTGCGTCACTTGAAGTTCACGTTGCGCAACAACCATCCGCAGTATGGGTACTGCTGCACTGCTCAGGGCCGCCGGCGTAGGGCTCGGCGACGAGGTCGTCGTACCGGCCTTCGGGAACGTCGAGGTCGCTCAGGCCGTCATACTGGCCGGGGCGCTGCCGGTGTTCGCCGACATAGATCCGGTGACGTACTGCATCGATCCGTCCGCCGCCGAGGCGGCCGTAACTCCGCGGACCGCGGCGGTCGTTGTCGTCCATCGCTTCGGCCGGCCGGCCGATGTCGCGCGGCTGCACGGCCTGGGGCAGCGGCGCGGGCTCCTCGTGCTGGAACAGGGCGAGTCCGAGGTGCCGTACGACGAAGTGGCGCAGCGCAGGGAGCGGGCGGCTTATCTCGACGCCAAGTTGAGGGGTGTGCGAACGCCCGACGGTGGTGACGGGCACACCTATCAGCAGTACGTGGTGCGGGTGCCGGGCAACGGGCGGCCGGACCGGGACGCCTTCGCGCGAGCCGTGCGGGCCAGGGGAGTTGAGGCCCGGGTGCCGGTGAAGACACCGGTGCACCGGCTGCCGGAATTCCGTCGCTGCGTGTCCTTGCCGGAGACCGAGCGGGCCGCCGACGAGACGCTCGCGCTGCCCGTGGACGCCGCGTTGACGAAGCGGGACATGCAGCGGATCGTCGGTGCGTGCAACGCGCTGGGCGGGCTGCTGCAGCCTGCCTTCTGAGCAGGCGTTCGGGACGGGACCAGGTGGTTGGGAGCACCCGTCCCCACGGGGTATGATCTATTCCGTCGCCGCGGGGGAAACCCCGAAAAGGTGACTGGCCCCTATAGCTCAGTCGGTAGAGCGTCTCCATGGTAAGGAGAAGGTCAACGGTTCGATTCCGTTTGGGGGCTCCGAATCGAAAGGCCCCGCCCAATTGGGCGGGGCCTTTCGTGTGTTCGGGGGCCGCTCTGTTCGGGGGTCGCTCAGTCCTTGTGCAGGCCCGGCACCCGCATCGCCAGGATGGCCATGTCGTCGGACGGGGCGTCGGAGGCGAAGCGCTCGACCGCGCGCATGATGCGGGCCGCGACCGCGCCGGCCGTCAGGCCCGTGCAGGTCGTGAGGACATCGGCGAGGCCGTCGTCGCCCAGCATGCGGGTGCCCTCGCGGCGCTCCGTGACGCCGTCCGTGACGCAGAGGAGGACGTCGCCCGGGTCGAGGGTGACCGTCTGCTCGTAGAGCTCGAGGTCGTCCATGACGCCCAGCAGCGGCTGGGGTTCGGCGGCCGGTTCGACGGTGCCGTCCTGGCGCAGGCGCAGGGGGAGCGGGTGACCCGCACAGACCACCTTGAGCTGTGCGCTGCCGTCCTCCTGGGGCCGCAACTCGCCGTAGAGGAGCGTCAGGAAGCGGCTGCGGGCGCCCTCGTCGAGAATGGCCGAGTTCAGTCGCTCCAGGACCGCCGGGCCGCTGAGGCCTTCGCGGGCCAGCAGGCGCAGGGCGTGCCGGGCGAGGCCGGTGACGGCGGCCGCGTTGGGGCCCGTGCCGCACACGTCGCCGATGGCGAAGCCGTAGGCGCCGTCGCTGATCGGGAAGAGGTCGTAGAAGTCGCCGCCGACCTCGTTGCCCTCGCCGGCCGCGCGGTAGATGACCTCGACCTCGACGCCGCCGATCTCGGGGAGCTCGGGCGGCAGGAGGCTGCGCTGGAGGGACTGGCTGATGGCGGTGCGCTCGGAGTACAGGCGGGCGTTGTCCAGAGCCAGGGCCGCTCGGCGGCTCAAGTCCTCGGCCAGTTCCAGGATTTCCTGGCGGAAGTGTTCGTCGGTGGGCTTGCCGAGCGTCAGCATGCCGATGACGCGGTTGCGGGCGACCAGGGGCAGGACGACCGTCTCGCCGCCCACGGCGGACGCCGTGGCGAGCGTGGGGCCGATGCCCGAGGCGATCTGGTGGGTCGGGCCGCCGCTGAGCCCCAGGCTGCGCATGGAGCTGCGGAGGGCCGCCTGGTGGGCGACCTCGCCGGGGGCCGTCCACACGCGCGCGCCGGGGGTCGGCACAGGGTCGGGCGGCGAGACCTTGGAGAGCAACGACTTGATGCCGTCGATGAGTTCCTCGTCCTCGTGCAGGACGTACGACAGGTACGGCTCGGAGGCCTGGTCGGCGATGGTGTAGACGGCGCACCAGGTGGCGAGGGTGGGGACCGTCATCTGTGCCATCAGGGCCAGCGTCTGGTCGCGGTCCAGGGTGCCGGCGAGGAGGTCGGAGGCCTCGACGAGGAAGCTCAGGGAGCCTCGGCGCAGGCGCTCCAGTTCGCCGAGGCGGGCCGACTCCACGGCCAACGCGATGCGGTCGGCGGCGAATTGGAGGCGCAGGGCCTCCTCGTTCGAGTATCTGCCCGCGCTTTCGGCGGCCACGCCCAGGGAGCCGGTGAGCCGTCCCTCGACCTTCAGGGGAACCGTGACGACCGAGCGCATGCCGGTGCCGCTGAGGAGCGGGACCGCGCCGGGGACGGCCGAGAGATCGTCGTGGACGGCCGGCATGCGGGCCGAGCCGTAGCGGCCGGGGCCCGCCTCGACGGGTACGCGCGCGAAGCGCTGGCGGGCGGAGGGCAGGCCCGTGGAGGCGCGGACCTCCAACTCCGTCTCGTCGTCGGTCGCGAGGAGCAGGAAGGCGGAGTCGCCGTCGAGCATGTCGCGGGCGCGCTCGACGGTGCGCTGCAGGAGGCCGTCGAGGTCGTCCGGGGCGGGGGAGCCGATGAAGACCTCGAAGGGGTCGTTGCTCTGGCCCTCGCCGCTGGTGACGGTGTCCGACGACGGCAGGCGCAACGGGGTCTGCAGGACGGCCCGTTCGTGGTCGCGGACGAGGAGGCAGACCGTGGAGGGTTCGCCGCCCGTGTCGCGGACGCGCAGGTGCGAGGCGTAGACCGGGATGACGCGGCCGCCGGCGTCCCTGATGCCGTAACTGCCCTCCCAGCGCGAGAGTTGGAGAGCCTCGGCGATGCCCGTGCTGGTGCCCGGCGTGTGCGGCCAGGCGGCGAGGTCGGTGAGCGGCTTGCCGGTGACCTGTTCGGCCGGGTAGCCGAAGAGCTCCTCCGCGTCCTCGTTCCACGCCGTGATGGAGCCGGTGCGGTCGATCTGGACGACCGCGACACGGACCCGGCCGTCGGCGACCGGGAGGAGGGCGGAGGGCAGGGACGGGCCCGCGGCGCGGGTGCCGACCGCGCGCTCGGGAAGCTCCAGCTGGAACCAGACCTGCTTGTGCGTCGGTGTGTACTCGACGCCCCAGCGGCCGGCCAGCGCCGCGCAGAGCTGCAGGCCGCGGCCGCCCTCGCGGTCGGGGCTGCCCATGTTGACGGGGGAGCCCTGGAGGGGGATCTCACGCTCGGGGTAGCGGTCGGCGACCTCGATCCGTACGCCCTCGTCACTGCGCAGGCACAGAACGTCGGCGGAGGTGCCCGCGTGCACGACGGCGTTCGTGACGAGTTCGCTGGTCAGGACCACGGCGTCGTCGACGATGTCGGCGAATCCCCAGCCCTGGAGAGTGTCGCGGACGAACGAGCGGGCGGTCGCGACCGATCGCCCGACGGGCTCGAAACTGGCGGCCGCGCGCGCGGTGATCACAGAACTCCTTGTCCGGTTGTCGACGGGCAGGGCTGCCTGGCCGATCGGCTCATGCCGCTGATGCGGCAGACTGCCCGTCGGCCGGGGGTCCGGGGGCTGTTCCCCCGGGATCAATCCGGTGGTCATGCTGTGCGGCCGCCCTCCGATGCCCGCTCGTACTCGTGCCACCGCCCAGGCCGGACGGACCGGCGCGGCTGGACAGCCGCATGCAAGGTTACTTACCTTCGCCGTCCATGCGGATGCCGGTCTGCAGTGTTTCCGCCCAGAGGGTGTGCGGACGATGTGCGAAGCTGCCGAACTGTTATGGCCGGGTTCAAGCAGGGTGAAACACTGGGCAAGCTTCTTGTGAAGGTCCGGGCAGGCTGAGTGACTTCCGTACGCAGCGGGCAGCAGCCCGGGGTGTGGCCTGGTATATCCGGCAGGAATACGCAGCAGTAACTGGTACGTCGAACGGAAGTACCGGAGCACAGCAGTAACGGTCGACCCCTGCGGGAGGGACACAGTGGAGTCTGGCGCAGCGACGCGGGGCACTAAGACGCGCGCGAAAGGCGGACAGTCCCTGAGCAACCAACGCAAAACGCGGGGCGGCACCACTTCGGTGGACACGGCGTCCCTGAACCGACTGCTGGCGGCTCTCGTGGCGATGCGCGACGGGAACTTCCGCAAGCGACTCACGGTGTCCGGGGACGGCGTGATGTCGGAGATTGCTGCGGTTTTCAACGAGGTGGCCGACCGCAATCTGCATCTGACGAGTGAGCTGTCCCGGGTGCGCCGCATGGTGGGCCGCGAGGGCAAGCTCACGGAGCGGCTGGAGACGGGCGCCTACGAGGGTTCCTGGGCCGCCGCCATCGAGGCCTCCAACGCCCTCGTGGACGACCTCGTACGGCCCGTCTCCGAGGTCGGACGGGTGCTGACGGCGGTGGCCGAGGGTGATCTGTCGCCGCGTATGGAGCTGCGGACGCAGGCGTCGGACGGGACCGGGCATCCGCTGCGCGGGGAGTTCCTCAAGGTCGGTCGTACGGTCAACAATCTCGTCGACCAGCTGTCGACGTTCACCGACGAGGTCACGCGCGTGGCCAGCGAGGTGGGCACCGAGGGCAAGCTGGGCGGCCAGGCACGCGTGCGGGGCATGTCGGGTTCGTGGAAGGACCTCACGGACTCCGTCAACACCATGGCGTACCGGCTGACGGCCCAGGTGCGCGACATCGCCCTGGTGACGACGGCGGTGGCCAAGGGTGATCTGTCACGGAAGGTCACCGTCCATGTCGCCGGCGAGATGCTGGAGCTGAAGAACACCGTCAACACGATGGTCGACCAGCTGTCGTCGTTCTCCTCCGAGGTGACGAGGGTCGCGCGCGAGGTGGGCACCGAGGGCGAGCTGGGCGGCCAGGCGCAGGTGCCGGGTGTGGCCGGTGTGTGGAAGGACCTCACCGATTCGGTGAACCTCATGGCCGGCAACCTCACGGCCCAGGTGCGCGGGATCTCCCAGGTGACCACCGCGGTCGCCAACGGCGATCTGTCGCAGAAGGTCACGGTGTCGGCACGCGGCGAGGTCGCGCAGCTCGCGGACACGATCAACCAGATGACCGAGACGCTGCGGATCTTCGCGGACGAGGTCACCCGGGTGGCCAACGAGGTCGGCGCGGCGGGGCAGCTGGGCGGCCAGGCGAACGTGCCGGGCGCCGCCGGTACGTGGAAGGACCTGACGGACTCCGTCAACACGGTCTTCCGGAACCTCACGATCCAGGTGCGGGACATCGCCGCGGTGACGACGGCCGTGGCCAACGGCGACCTGTCGCAGAAGGTCACCGTCGACGTGGCCGGCGAGATGCTGGAGCTGAAGAACACCGTCAACGGCATGGTGGACCAGCTGTCCTCCTTCGGTTCCGAGGTCACGCGCGTGGCGCGCGAGGTCGGTGTCGAGGGTGAGCTGGGCGGTCAGGCGCAGGTGCCCGGCGCCGCCGGCACGTGGAAGGACCTGACGGACTCCGTCAACACCGCGTTCCGCAACCTCACCGGGCAGGTGCGCAACATCGCCCAGGTGACGACGGCCGTGGCCAACGGCGACCTGTCGCAGAAGGTCACCGTGGACGTCTCCGGCGAGATGCTCCAGCTGAAGAACACCGTGAACACGATGGTCGACCAGCTCTCGTCCTTCGCCGACCAGGTGACCCGGATGGCCCGGGACGTGGGCACCGAGGGCCGCCTGGGAGGTCAGGCGGTCGTACCGGGAGTCGCCGGCACCTGGAAGGAGCTCACCGACTCCGTCAACGGCATGGCCGGCAACCTGACGGCCCAGGTGCGCAACATCGCCCAGGTCACGACCGCGGTCGCCCAAGGTGACCTGTCGCAGAAGATCGACGTGGACGCGCGCGGGGAGATCCTGGAGCTGAAGAACACCATCAACACGATGGTCGACCAGCTCTCCGGGTTCGCCGATCAGGTGACCCGGGTGGCCCGCGAGGTGGGCACGGAGGGGCGCCTGGGCGGTCAGGCGCAGGTGCCCGGCGTCGCCGGCGTGTGGCGGGACCTGACGGACTCCGTGAACGGCATGGCCGGGAACCTGACGGCCCAGGTGCGCAACATCGCCCAGGTCGCCACCGCGGTCGCCCGCGGTGACCTGTCCCAGAAGATCACCGTGGACGCGCGCGGGGAGATCCTGGAGCTGAAGAACACGCTGAACACGATGGTCGACCAGCTGTCGTCGTTCGCGGAGGAGGTCACCAGGGTCGCCCGCGAGGTGGGCACGGAGGGCCAGCTCGGCGGTCAGGCCGAGGTCCAGGGCGTCTCCGGCACCTGGAAGGACCTCACGCAGTCCGTGAACTTCATGGCGAACAACCTGACCATCCAGGTGCGCAACATCGCCGAGGTCACGACGGCGGTCGCCAAGGGCGACCTGTCGAAGAAGATCACCGTCGACGCGAAGGGCGAGATCCTCGAGCTCGTCACGACCGTCAACACGATGGTCGACCAGCTGTCCAGCTTCGCCGAGCAGGTGACCCGGGTGGCCCGCGAGGTGGGCACCGAGGGCATCCTCGGCGGCCAGGCGCACGTACCGGGCGTCGTCGGCATCTGGAAGGACCTCAGCGACAACGTCAACCTCATGGCCAAGAACCTGACCGTGCAGGTGCGCAACATCTCCCAGGTGGCGGCGGCGGTCGCCAACGGCGATCTGACGCGGACGGTGACGATCGAGGCGCGCGGCGAGGTCGCGCAGCTCGCCGACACCTTCAACACCATGGTGAAGACGCTGAGTTCGTTCGCCGACCAGGTCACCAAGGTGGCCCGCGAGGTGGGCACGGACGGCATCCTCGGCGGCCAGGCGCACGTACCGGGTGTGTCCGGCACGTGGAAGGACCTCACCGAGTCCGTGAACCAGATGGCGTCGAACCTGACCGGCCAGGTCCGCAACATCGCCATGGTCACCACGGCCATCGCCAAGGGCGACCTGACCAAGAAGATCGACATCGACGCCCGCGGCGAGATCCTCGAGCTCAAGACGACGATCAACACGATGGTCGACCAGCTGTCCAGCTTCGCCGAGGAGGTCACCCGGGTCGCCCGCGAGGTGGGCACGGAGGGGGCGCTCGGCGGCCAGGCACGCGTGCGTGACGTCGACGGGACCTGGCGCGACCTCACCGAGTCCGTGAACGAGATGGCCGGGAACCTCACCCGCCAGGTGCGCGCCATCGCGCGCGTGGCGACCGCGGTGACCCGCGGCGACCTGAACCTGAAGATCGACGTCGACGCGTCCGGCGAGATCCAGGAGCTGCAGGACTACATCAACAAGATGATCGCCAACCTGCGCGACACCACGATCGCCAACAAGGAGCAGGACTGGCTCAAGGGCAACCTCGCCCGCATCTCCGCGCTGATGCAGGGCCGGCGCGACCTGCAGGACGTGGCCTCGCTGATCATGAGCGAGCTGACGCCGGTGGTCTCCGCGCAGCACGGCGCGTTCTTCGTCGCGATGCCGCTGGTCGACGGCAAGGACCTCAGCGCCGAGAGCGAGGACGCGTACGAACTGCGCATGCTGGGGTCCTACGGCTACTCGATGGGCTCCATGCCGACGTCGTTCCGGCCGGGCGAGGCGCTGATCGGGACGGCCGCCGAGGAGAAGCGCACGATCCTGGTGGAGAACGCGCCCAGCGGCTATCTGAAGATCTCCTCCGGCCTCGGCGAGGCGCCGCCCGCGCAGGTGATCGTCCTTCCGGTGCTGTTCGAGGGCAAGGTGCTCGGCATCATCGAGCTGGCCTCCTTCACACCGTTCACGCAGATCCAGAAGGACTTCCTCAACCAGATCGCCGAGATGATCGCGACCAGCGTCAACACCATCTCGGTCAACACCAAGACCGAGCAGCTGCTGAAGCAGTCGCAGGAGCTGACCGAGCAACTGCGCGAGCGCTCGGCCGAGTTGGAGAACCGGCAGAAGGCCCTCCAGGCGTCCAACGCCGAACTGGAGGAGAAGGCCGAGCTGCTGGCCCAGCAGAATCGTGACATCGAGGTGAAGAACACCGAGATCGAGGAAGCGCGCCAGGTCCTGGAAGAGCGCGCCGAGCAGCTCGCGGTCTCCATGCGCTACAAGAGCGAGTTCCTCGCCAACATGTCGCACGAGCTGCGGACGCCGCTCAACTCCCTGCTGATTCTGGCCAAGTTGCTCGCCGACAACGCGGACGCGAACCTGACGCCGAAGCAGGTCGAGTTCGCCGAGACCATCCACGGCGCGGGCTCGGACCTGCTCCAGCTGATCAACGACATCCTCGACCTGTCGAAGGTCGAGGCGGGCAAGATGGACGTCTCCCCGACGCGTATCGCACTCGTGCAGCTCGTGGACTACGTGGAGGCCACCTTCCGGCCGCTGACCGCGGAGAAGGGCCTGGACCTGTCCGTACGGGTCTCTCCCGAGCTGCCCGCCACCCTGCACACCGACGAGCAGCGGCTGCTCCAGGTGCTGCGGAACCTGCTGTCCAACGCGGTGAAGTTCACCGACTCCGGCTCGGTCGAGCTGGTGATCCGGCCGGCCGGCCGGGACGTCCCGGTGGGGATCAAGGAGCAGCTGCTCGAGACCGGCTCGCTCACCGACCCGGACGCGGGCCTGATCGCG
Organism: Streptomyces sp. NPDC057616; assembly: GCF_042800575.1. Classification (NCBI taxonomy): domain Bacteria; kingdom Bacillati; phylum Actinomycetota; class Actinomycetes; order Kitasatosporales; family Streptomycetaceae; genus Streptomyces; species Streptomyces sp. NPDC057616. The sequence goes on along the minus strand of NZ_JBHVGU010000060.1, from coordinate 32,473 downwards.
TTCTCGGTGACGGACACCGGTATCGGCATCGCCGCCAGCAAGATGCGGGTGATCTTCGAGGCGTTCAAGCAGGCGGACGGCACGACGAGCCGCAAGTACGGCGGCACCGGCCTCGGGCTGTCGATCTCCCGGGAGATCGCGCAGCTGCTCGGCGGTGAGATCCACGCACAGAGCGAACCCGGGCGCGGTTCGACGTTCACGCTGTATTTGCCCCTGCATCCGAGCGAACTGCCCCCGCAGGGTTACCAGCAGGCGCTGCCCGCCCTGGAGGCGGGCGACCTGGTGGCCGCCTCGGACCTGGCGCAGCTCGCCCAGGCGGAGATCGAGACGCCGGCCGAGGTGAAGTCGTACCGCGAGACGCAGAACGGCGCCGCCGCGCTCTTCCGGCGCCGCCGCAGGAGCGGGTTCGACGCGGAGCAGCTCACCGCCGCGCCGGAGCAGTGGACGGCCGAGCAGAAGGCCGCGGCGCCGCAGGCGCACCGTGGCATCCGGTTCGGCGGCCAGAAGGTGCTGATCGTCGACGACGACATCCGTAACGTGTTCGCGCTGACCAGCGTCCTGGAGCAGCACGGCCTCTCGGTGCTGTACGCCGAGAACGGCCGTGAGGGCATCGAGGTCCTGGAGCAGCACGACGATGTCGCGGTCGTCCTGATGGACATCATGATGCCCGAGATGGACGGGTACGCGACGACGACAGCGATCCGCAGGATGCCGCAGTTCGCGGGCCTGCCGATCATCGCGCTGACGGCGAAGGCGATGAAGGGCGACCGGGAGAAGGCGATCGAGTCGGGTGCTTCCGACTACGTGACCAAACCGGTCGATCCCGATCACCTGCTGTCGGTGATGCAACAGTGGATGCGAGAGGAGTGACGGGAACCATCGATGTTCACTCGGAGTTGCTGACTCAGTGTGGCCGATGCCGTGTAGAAGTACGGGATTCGGGGAACCTTCTGGTCTCCCGCTACGTTTCTGCTACGTGCACAGTGACATCGCGGTGACAGGGTGTGGCGACGAGCGGGGTGCGGCTACGATGACCGGCACAAGGACGGGCGGCGAAAGGGAGTCGTCCCCAGGGGCGGCGCCCGGTGCACAGCCGGGGCGAGGAGGGCGGGCCATGGTGCAGAAGGCCAAGATCCTCCTGGTCGATGACCGGCCGGAGAATCTGCTGGCGCTGGAGGCCATCCTCTCTGCGCTCGATCAGACGCTGGTGCGGGCATCGTCCGGGGAGGAAGCGCTCAAAGCACTGCTCACGGACGACTTCGCGGTCATTCTGCTGGACGTCCAGATGCCGGGCATGGACGGCTTCGAGACAGCCGCGCACATCAAGCGGCGAGAACGGACCCGGGACATCCCGATCATCTTCCTCACCGCGATCAACCACGGCCCTCACCACACCTTCCGGGGGTATGCGGCCGGCGCGGTGGACTACATCTCGAAGCCGTTCGACCCCTGGGTGCTGCGCGCCAAGGTCTCGGTCTTCGTCGAGCTGTACATGAAGAACTGCCAGCTGCGGGAGCAGGCGGCGCTGCTGCGGCTCCAGTTGGAGGGCAGCGGCAAGGCGGCGGTCGGCGAGGTCAAGGAGCCCGCGGGTCTGCTGGCCGAGCTGTCGGCGCGGCTCGCCGCGGTCGAGGAGCAGGCCGAGGCGCTGTCCAAGCAGCTCGACGACGAGTCGGCGGACGCGGCGGCGGTGGCGACCGCGGCCCATCTCGAACGCAAACTCACGGGTTTGCGGCGGGCGCTGGACGCCCTGGAACCGGGTGCCGGCAGCGCCTCGTCGGTGTCCTCGCAGAACTGACGTTCCGGTGCGGACCAGTTGCGTATGAGGACGCGTCAGTTCCGCTCCCCTTCCAGGGCGACACGAACGGGTGAAGCAGTGGGCACACGTGTCGGTTGCCGTCTCCACCGGTAACCTCACACCTATGGCCTCACGTCCCTCCGCTGCCAAGAAGCAGCCCGCGAAGAAGGCGGCGGCACCGGCGAAGAAGGCCGCCGCGAAGAAGGCTCCGGCGAAGAAGGCGCCCGCAAGGAAACCCGCCGCCAAGAAGGCGGCGCCGCCGCCGAGGCCGGCGCCCAGTCCGACCGGCGGCATCTACCGGCTCGTGCGCGCCCTCTGGCTGGGCCTCGCGCACGCCGTCGGCGCCGTGTTCCGCGGGATAGGGAACGGCGCGAAGAACCTCGACCCGGCGCACCGCAAGGACGGCGTCGCGCTGCTGCTGTTCGGCATCGCGCTGATCGTGGCCGCGGGCACCTGGGCCGATCTGCGCGGCCCGGTCGGCGATCTCGTCGAGATCCTGGTGACCGGCGCCTTCGGCCGGCTCGATCTGCTGGTGCCGATACTGCTCGCGGTCATCGCGGTGCGCTTCATCCGGCATCCCGAGCAGCCCGAGGCCAACGGCCGCATCGTGATCGGCCTGTCCGCGCTCGTCATCGGCGTGCTCGGCCAGGTCCACATCGCCTGCGGCGCGCCCGCGCGCAGCGACGGCATGCAGGCCATAAGGGACGCCGGCGGGCTCATCGGCTGGGGCGCGGCGACCCCGCTGACGTACACGATGGGCGAGGTGCTCGCCGTACCGCTGCTGGTGCTGCTGACGATCTTCGGCCTGCTCGTCGTCACGGCCACCCCGGTCAATGCCATCCCGCAGCGGCTGCGGCTGCTCGGCGTGAAGCTCGGCGTCCTGCACGACCCCGAGGACGACGACGACTTCGGCGAGGACGACCGGCGCTACGACGACCAGTGGCGCGACGGGCTGCCCGCGCGCCCGCGCAAGCGCGGTCCGGCCCAGGAGGTCTACGACCCCGACACGGCGGAGCAGGAGGCCCTCTCCAAGCGCCGTGGCCGCCCCCGGCGTTCCGCGGTGCCGCAGCCCGACATGGCGCGCCCCATGGACGCCGTGGACGTCGCCGCGGCGGCCGCGGCCGCGCTCGACGGCGCGGTCATGCACGGCATGCCGCCCTCGCCGATCGTCGCCGACCTCACCCAGGGCGTGAGCGTCGGGGACCGCGAGGAGAGCACGCCGACGCCGGCCCCCAAGGCCGTCCCGGCGGCCCGCCCCAAACAGGAGAAGCTGAAGGTCGAGGTCGCCGACCTCACCAAGCCCGCGCCCGAGGAACCCGGCGACCTGCCGCCGCGCGCCGAGCAGCTCCAGCTGTCCGGCGACATCACCTACTCCCTGCCCTCGCTCGACCTCCTCGAGCGCGGCGGCCCCGGCAAGGCGCGCAGCGCCGCCAACGACGCCGTGGTCGCCTCGCTCACGAACGTCTTCTCCGAGTTCAAGGTCGACGCCTCGGTCACCGGCTTCACCCGCGGACCGACGGTCACGCGCTACGAGGTCGAGCTCGGCCCCGCCGTGAAGGTCGAGCGGATCACCGCGCTGACGAAGAACATCGCCTACGCGGTCGCCAGCCCGGACGTGCGGATCATCAGCCCGATCCCGGGCAAGTCCGCGGTCGGCATCGAAATCCCCAACACCGACCGGGAGATGGTCAACCTCGGCGACGTGCTGCGCCTCGCGGCGGCCGCCGAGGACGAGCACCCGATGCTGGTCGCGCTCGGCAAGGACGTCGAGGGCGGCTACGTGATGGCCAACCTGGCGAAGATGCCGCACGTGCTGGTGGCCGGCGCCACCGGTTCCGGCAAGTCGTCCTGCATCAACTGCCTGATCACGTCCATCATGGTCCGCGCGACGCCCGAGGACGTCCGCATGGTCCTGGTCGACCCCAAGCGGGTCGAACTGACCGCCTACGAAGGCATTCCGCACCTGATCACGCCGATCATCACCAACCCGAAGCGGGCCGCCGAGGCACTCCAGTGGGTCGTACGGGAGATGGACCTGCGCTACGACGACCTGGCGGCGTACGGCTTCCGGCACATCGACGACTTCAACGAGGCCGTGCGCAACGGCAAGGTGAAGCCGCCGGAGGGCAGTGAGCGCGAGCTCCAGCCGTACCCGTACCTGCTGGTCATCGTCGACGAGCTCGCCGACCTGATGATGGTCGCCCCGCGTGACGTCGAGGACGCGATCGTGCGCATCACGCAGCTCGCGCGCGCGGCCGGCATCCACCTGGTGCTGGCCACGCAGCGGCCGTCGGTCGACGTCGTGACCGGTCTGATCAAGGCGAACGTGCCCTCGCGGCTCGCCTTCGCCACCTCCTCGCTCGCCGACAGCCGGGTCATCCTCGACCAGCCCGGTGCCGAGAAGCTGATCGGCAAGGGCGACGGGCTGTTCCTGCCGATGGGGGCGAACAAGCCGACCCGTATGCAGGGCGCCTTCGTGACGGAGGACGAGGTCGCGGCCGTCGTCCAGCACTGCAAGGACCAGATGGCGCCGGTCTTCCGGGACGACGTCACCGTGGGCACCAAGCAGAAGAAGGAGATCGACGAGGAGATCGGTGACGACCTCGACCTGCTGTGCCAGGCGGCCGAGCTGGTGGTCTCCACGCAGTTCGGGTCGACGTCCATGCTCCAGCGCAAGCTGCGCGTCGGCTTCGCCAAGGCCGGCCGGCTCATGGACCTGATGGAGTCGAGGAACATCGTCGGACCGAGTGAGGGTTCGAAAGCTCGTGACGTTCTTGTGAAGCCTGATGAGCTGGACGGAGTGCTCGCGGTGATCCGCGGGGAGGCTTGAGGGTAAGGCTGGATCAGAGGGGTGAGCGATGTCGGATCGTGACTCACCCGTAAGGGATCATTGAGCAACCGTTTCCCTTCCGCGTACGTCAAGTTGAGGGAAGCGACAAGCGTGTACACCACCATCGGCGTGTCCGGCCATACCGATGGGCTAACAAGCTCCACCGCCCGGTTGCCCCACCCATTTGTACCCCCCATAGACTGAACCTCCAGCACAGGTGGCTTAACGCTCGAAAGGCGCCCCCGTGTCCATCGGCAACTCTCCTGAAGACGAGCGTCCGTTCGAAGACGATCGCGAGGAAGCCCGCCTCTCCATCGGCCATGCCCTCCGGCAGGCCCGTATCGCGGCCGGGCTGACCGTCGACGACGTCACCAACGCCACCCGGGTCCGGATCTCGATCGTGCACGCCATCGAGGCGGACGACTTCGCCCCCTGCGGCGGGGACGTCTACGCCCGGGGTCACATCCGGACCCTGGCCAAGGCCGTCCATCTCGATCCGGCCCCGCTGCTGGCGCAGTACGACGCCGAACACGGCGGCCGGCCGGCGCCGACCCCGGCGGCCCCCCTCTTCGAGGCGGAACGCATCCGCCCTGAGCGGCGCGGGCCCAACTGGACCGCGGCCATGGTCGCCGCGATCGTCGCCGTGGTCGGCTTCGTCGGCTTCACCGCGTTCAAGGGCGGCGACGACGGCGGCGGCAAGACGCAGGTCGCCGAGGGATCGACGCCCACGACCAGCGAGTCCGCCTCGCCCACGCCCAAGAAGAGCAAGCCCGACAACCCGAAGACCGATCCGTCGGACAGCGCCATCGCGGCCGCGCCCCAGGACAAGGTGACCGTCCAGGTGAGCGCCGCCGACGGCCGCAGCTGGATCTCGGCCAAGGACCACAACGGCCGGCTCCTGTTCGACGGGCTCCTCAAGCAGGGCGACTCCAAGACCTTCCAGGACAGCGAGAAGATCAACCTCGTCCTCGGCGACGCGGGCTCGATCCAGCTCTACGTCAACGGCAAGAAGGTGGAGAACGACTTCCAGCCCGGCGCGGTCGAGCGCCTGACGTACACGAAGGGCGACCCGCAGGTCGGCTAGGGCCGACGGGGTACGACGGGGCCGGCGAAGATCGCTGGCCCCGTCGACGTGGGCTGTCTGAGAGACAAAGTAGTCTTGAGCGCATGCCTGAACGCCGTACCGTCGCACTCGTCACCCTTGGCTGCGCCCGTAACGAGGTGGACTCGGAGGAGCTCGCAGGCCGCTTGGAGGCGGACGGCTGGGACCTCGTGGAGGACGCCGCCGATGCGGACGTCGCGGTCGTCAACACGTGCGGCTTCGTGGAAGCCGCCAAGAAGGACTCCGTCGACGCCCTCCTGGAGGCCAACGACCTCAAGGGACAGGGCAGAACCCAGGCCGTCGTGGCGGTGGGCTGCATGGCCGAGCGGTACGGCAAGGAGCTCGCCGAGGCCCTCCCCGAGGCCGACGGCGTGCTCGGCTTCGACGACTACACGGACATCTCCGACCGCCTGCGGACCATCCTCGGCGGCGGCATCCACGCCTCCCACACCCCGCGCGACCGGCGCAAGCTGCTGCCGATCAGCCCCGCCGAGCGCCAGGAGTCCGCGGCCGAGGTCGCGCTGCCCGGGCACGGCCCCGTGGACCTGCCGGAGGGGCTGGCGCCCGCCTCCGGCCCCCGCGCGCCCCTGCGCCGCCGGCTGGACGGCTCCCCGGTCGCCTCGGTGAAGCTCGCCTCCGGCTGCGACCGGCGCTGCTCCTTCTGCGCCATCCCGTCCTTCCGCGGCTCCTTCATCTCCCGCCGCCCGAGCGACGTGCTGAACGAGACGCGCTGGCTGGCCGAGCAGGGCGTGAAGGAGATCATGCTGGTCTCCGAGAACAACACCTCCTACGGCAAGGACCTGGGCGACATCCGCCTGCTGGAGTCGCTGCTGCCGGAGCTGGCGGAGGTCGACGGCATCGAGCGCGTGCGGGTCAGCTACCTCCAGCCGGCCGAGATGCGCCCGGGTCTGATCGACGTGCTGACCTCCACGCCGAAGGTCGCCCCCTACTTCGACCTCTCCTTCCAGCACTCCGCGCCCGGCGTGCTGCGCGCCATGCGCCGCTTCGGCGACACCGACCGGTTCCTGGAGCTGCTCGACACCATCCGCGGCAAGGCGCCCCAGGCGGGCGTCCGCTCGAACTTCATCGTCGGCTTCCCCGGCGAGAGCGAGGCCGACCTGGCGGAGCTGGAGCGGTTCCTGAACGGCGCGCGGCTGGACGCCATCGGCGTCTTCGGCTACTCCGACGAGGAGGGCACGGAGGCGGCGACGTACGAGAACAAGCTGGACGAGGACGTGGTGGCCGAGCGGCTGGCACGTGTCTCCCGGCTGGCCGAGGAACTCGTCTCGCAGCGCTCCGAGGAGCGCGTGGGCGAGACGGTGCACGTGCTCGTGGAGTCGGTGGACGAGGACGGGACCTACGGTCGTGGTGCGCACCAGGCGCCGGAGACGGACGGACAGGTGCTGCTGACGAGCGGTGAGGGTCTTGAGCCCGGCCGTATCGTCGAGGCGAAGGTGGTCGGCACGGAAGGTGTCGACCTCGTGGCCGAGCCCCTGACCGGTTCGCTCGGGTGTAGTGAGGAGGCGGGCAGATGACCGGAGTACCGGCATCGGCGGCGAACGGCTCCTCCAAGGCGGAGTCCTCCTCACCCCCCACCGTCGACCCCGACCGGCAGACGGACAGGTCCCCCCGGGGCGCGAAGCTGGCGGCCGCGGCCGTGAACCAGGCCAGCGTGTGGAACGTCGCCAACCTCCTCACCATGCTCCGGCTGGTGCTGGTGCCCGGCTTCGTCGCGCTGATGCTGGCCGACGGCGGCTACGACCCGGCGTGGCGCTCGCTCGCCTGGGCCGCCTTCGCCATCGCCATGATCACCGACCTGTTCGACGGTCATCTGGCGCGCACCTACAACCTCGTCACCGACTTCGGGAAGATTGCCGACCCCATCGCCGACAAGGCGATCATGGGCGCGGCGCTGATCTGTCTCTCCGGGCTGGGCGACCTGCCGTGGTGGGTGACGATCGTCATCCTCGGCCGGGAACTCGGCATCACACTGATGCGTTTCCTCGTCATCCGGTACGGCGTCATCCCGGCCAGCCGCGGCGGCAAGCTCAAGACGCTCGTCCAGGGCGTGGCCGTCGGGATGTACGTCCTGGCGCTGACGGGCTGGCTCGCCACCCTGAGATGGTGGGTCATGGCGGCCGCGGTCGTCCTGACCGTGGTGACCGGTCTCGACTATGTGAGACAGGCCATTGTGCTGCGCAGGCAGGGAATCGCGGAGCGCAAGGCCGCGTTGGAGGAGACGGAAGGGTGAGTTCTCCGGCTGCCGAAGTGGTGCGACTACTGACAGTGAGGGGCGAGACCCTCGCCGTCGCCGAGTCGCTCACCGGCGGACTGGTTGCGGCAGACATCACATCGGTGCCCGGGGCCTCCAAGGCCTTCCGCGGTTCGGTGACCGCCTACGCCACCGAACTCAAGCAGGAACTGCTCGGCGTCGACGCCTCGCTGCTCGCCCGGAGCGGAGCGGTGGATCCGCAGGTCGCGGCCCAGATGGCGGCAGGAGTGCGCACGGCGCTTGGCGCCGACTGGGGCCTTGCGACCACCGGTGTGGCAGGCCCGGAACCGCAGGACGGCCGGCCGGTCGGGACGGTGTTCGTGGCCGTGGCCGGCCCCTCCGGACGGGATTCCGATTCTGCCGGTGGCGGAAAAGTAGAGGCCCTGCGGTTGAACGGCGACCGCGCGGAAATTCGTATGGAGAGTGTACGGAGCGTACTCGCACTGCTTCTGAAGGAGCTTGCGGGCGAACAGACCGGGAATGAGCTGGCACAGCATACGGAACAGAACGGGGGGTTTTGATGTTTGCAGCCCTGAGTGAACACGACATCGCTCCCCGCACGGCCGCAGCGCGAGGCGGTACGGTGGGGCGTGAAGGATGCGGTTACGCGGTCCGAGGAGGGAGCCACCGATGATTCTGCTCCGTCGCCTGCTGGGTGACGTGCTGCGTCGGCAGCGCCAGCGCCAGGGCCGTACTCTGCGCGAAGTCTCCTCGTCCGCCCGAGTTTCACTCGGCTATCTCTCCGAGGTGGAGCGGGGGCAGAAGGAGGCTTCCTCCGAGCTGCTCTCCGCCATCTGCGACGCGCTGGACGTACGGATGTCCGAGCTCATGCGGGAAGTGAGCGACGAGCTCGCCCTCGCCGAGCTGGCCCAGTCTGCTGCGGCCACCGAGTCTGTGCCCGCGCCGGTTCGTCCGATGCTGGGTTCCGTGTCGGTGACCGGCGTGCCACCGGAACGGGTGACCATCAAGGCGCCCGCCGAGGCGGTGGACGTGGTCGCCGCGTGACGATCACGCGCGTGACTGCGTGAACCGACGAGCACGTGCAAGGCCCCGGCCGGGGTCTCTCCAGGGGGAACTGGAGAGGAGCGGTCGGGGTTTTCGCGTTCCCAGGGCATTTTCTACGGGCCTCCCGGCCCGTTTGCCGGTGCGGCCGGGGGCGGTCATGGTGGATACCTGCGGTGCGTTGCGCCCATATGCCGTCGGTGCGCCCTCCCTGGGGGTGACGGCGGTCTGGCTTCGGGGCTGGAGGTGGCGTCCATGGCACGGCCGATAGTGCGCCGGGGGGCGGCTCTGGGGCTCGGGGTGCTGTGGTGGTGGGCCGTGCTGCGGCTGGCGTTCGCTCCCGGCGCCGGGGTGCTGGAGGGGGCGGTGGCGGCCGGGGGATGGGGACTGAGCCTGCTGCCGGTGCACTGCGTGCCCAAGGCGCGGGCGGCCGGGGCCGTGGGGCCGGAGCGCTGGCGGGACGCCTGGCGGGCGGCCCGCGCTACCACGGCATCGCCACACCGCCGTTCGGGCGCAGGATCTGGCCCGTGGTGAAGGACGACGCGTCGGAGGCCAGGTACAGCACGGTGTGAGCCACGTCCACCGGCTCGCCGACCCGGCCCAGCGGCGCCATGCGGGCCATGACCGCCTCGGTCTGCGCCTGGGCCTCGGCCTCGTGGCGGTCGGTCATGGGAGTGCGGATCCAGCCCGGCGCGACCGCGTTGACGCGGATCCCGTGCCGGCCCACCTCGTTCGCCAGGGTCTTCGTCAGCTGGACGACGGCCGCCTTGGCCACGCCGTAGCAGAGCAGTCCGGGGCGGCCGGTGTCGACGGCGCCGGAGGCCATGGTGACGATGCTGCCGCCCGTTTTCGCCCCGAGCATCCGGCGCGCGGCCTCCTGGCAGGCGTACAGCACCCCCTTGAAGTTGACGCTCAGCACCCGGTCGAGGTCCTCGTCCCGGGTCTCCAGGACCGGGCTGGTGTGCATGATCCCGGCGATCGCGGCCATCACGTCCAGTCGCTCGCAGGATTCGACGGCCTGTCTGAGCTGCGCCCGGTCGGTGACATCGAGCTGGTGGGTGAGGGCGGTGCCGCCGCCGTCCTTGATGAGCGTCGCCGTCCCGTGCAGGCCCTCCGCGTCGCGGTCGGCGCAGTGGACGGTGGCGCCGGCTTCGGCGAGCAGTACGGCCGAGGCGCGGCCGATGCCGCCGGCGGCCCCGGTGACGAATGCGGTGCGTCCGGTGAGGTCGTACGCCTTGACGGGCATGTAGGGACGGTACGAGGGTTTCTGACGGGTCGTCAATTAGTCGTACGGCGTGGAGTTCTGGAGCCGCGGTAGCTGCTCGGGGCCGGTCCCGTCTGGCAGTTCGGGCACCAGTAGGTGGGGCGTTCGCGGGAGCCGTCGCCCTGCTCGGCGACGCGGACCGCGGTGCGGCAGCGCAGACAGGGGCGGGGTGCGCGGCCGTAGACGAACAGGTCCTGGCCACGGCGGCCCGTCGTCGTGCGGACCGGGCGTTCGCGGTTGGCCTCCAGCAGTTTCTTGGCCAGCTCGGGCAGTTTCGCGGCGCGGTCGGCGGGCAGCGCGCCGACGGGGAGCCAGGGGGTGACGCCGAGCAGGAAGCAGAGCTCGCTCTTGTAGACGTTGCCGATCCCGGCGAGATTGCGCTGGTCGAGCAGGGCCTCGCCGAGCTGGCGGGCGGGGTCGGTGAGGAGGTTGGCGAGCGCCTGCTCGGGGTCCCAGTCGGGGCCGAGGAGGTCGGGGCCGAGATGGCCGACTACGCGCTGTTCGTCGGGGGTGCGCAGGAGCTCCAGGACGGGGAGGCGGTAGCCCACCGCCGTGAGCTCCGTGTTGCCGAGGATGGCGCGGATCTGGTGGGAGGGGCCGCCGGTCCAGCGCCGGCCGTTGGCGAACACCTTCCAGGAGCCGTCCATCTTCAGGTGCGAGTGGAGCGTCAGGCCGCCCTCGACCCGGGTCAGCAGGTGCTTGCCGCGTGCGGTGACGTCCAGGACGGTGCGGCCCGTGAGGTCCGCCGTGGCGAAGCGGGGCACCCGGAGGTCGCTACGGGTCAGCACCTTGCCCGCGAGGGCGACGTGCAACCGCCTCGCGGCCTGCCAGACCGTGTCTCCTTCGGGCATGGGTCAAGGGTTGCACGGCGTGCGTCGGAGCGGTGTGCGCCCGCCGGGGGCCGGCGGTCGGTGGCGGGGCCGGCGGTCGGCAGGGGGTGCCTGCCGGTTCATGCGCGAAGGCGCAGGCCGCGCGGGGTGGCGATGAAGCCCGCTCCTTCCAGGAGGGTGCCGATCGGGGACGTCAGGGCGGAGGCGCCGTTCACCCGCTCCACCGTGACCGTGCCGAGCGAGCCCGCCTTGGCGGCCGCGGCCAAGGCCTGGGCCGCTTCCTGGAGGCGAGGGTCGTCGGTCGCCTTGACGTCCGGGTCGGCGGGCCAGGCCAGCAGGGTCTTGCCGCCGCGCTCCATGTAGAGCGTCAGCTCGCCGTCGACGAGGACGACCAGGGAGCCCGCCTTCCGGCCGGGCTTGTGACCCGCTCCGGTGGGGGGCTCGGGCCAGGGGAGGGCGGCGCCGTACGCATTGGCCGGGTCCGCGGCGGCCAGGACGACCCCCCGGGAGTCGGAGGCGGGGGTACGGCGACCGGAGCCGTAACCCCCCGGTCCGAAGCCGGACTGCGAGCCGCGGGGTCCTGCCGGGGGGAAGTCGCGGGGTGAGACGTATTCGTGAGCGGCCTTGCGGGGGGCGTGGGAGCCGGAGCCGTCGATGGGCTGCGATGCCTCGAACCCGGTGTCGAACGGGTCGTTGAACTGGAGGTCGAATTCGGTGGCGAGGTCGCCGCCGAGGCCGGTGCCGAAATCACCGCCGTACGGTGCCCCCGCTCCGTCGGGGGACGGATGGGGCGGCAGGGCCTCTCCGCGGTCGCGGGCGTTCGACACCGCGCGCAGGCGGTCCACCGCGCCGTCCATCGCGAACTGCGCCGCGCCGAGCCCCTCCACCACATAGCCGCGCCGGGCCTGCCCGCTCTCCTCGAAGACGGACAGGACGCGGTACGTCGCCGAGAAGCCGCCCTCGACGCCCTCCGCGGCGACGGCTCCCCGCGTGACTACGCCGTGCCGGTCCAGGAGGGTGCGGGCGAGGGCGTGCGCGCGCACCGTGGGGTCGGCCTCGGGCGCCGGGAGCAGGGACCAGCGGCCGGCGACGGTCGGCGGGCCGCTGCGGGAGGCGGGGCGGGCCGCGGCGGTGAGGGAGCCGTAGCGCCCGCGAGGGACGTTGCGCTTGGCACGGTGGGCGGTGGAGCCCACGGTGCGGCCCGAGCCGAGCAGGGAGCGCAGCGGGGAGAGCGTGTCGTTGGTGAGGCGGCCGGACCAGGCCAGGTCCCAGACGGCGTCGGCCAGTTGGGGATCGGTGGCCTCGGGGTGGGTGGTCGCGCGGACCTGGTCGGCGATCTGGCGGAAGAACAGGCCGTAGCCGCCGGAGAGGGCGTCCAGGACCGACTGGTGCAGTGCCGTCAGCTCCAGGGGGTGCGGCGGGGGCAGGAGCAGCGGGGCCGCGTCCGCGAGGTACAGGGAGATCCAGCCGTCCTTGCCGGGGAGGGCGCCCGCGCCCGCCCAGACGAGCTCTCCGGCGGAGGTCAGTTCGTCGAGCATCGCGGGCGTGTAGTGGGCGACGCGGGACGGCAGGACCAGCTTCTCCAGGGCCGACGCGGGCACGGACGCGCCCTGCAACTGCTCGACGGCACGCACCAGTCCGTCGATGCCGCGCAGCCCGTGTCCCTTGCCGATGTGCTGCCACTGCGGGAGGAACTGGGCGAGTGCCGCCGGCGCCACCGGCTCCACCTCGTGCCGCAGGGCGGCCAGGGAGCGGCGGCGCAGCCGGCGCAGCACGGCGGCGTCGCACCACTCCTGGCCGATGCCGGCGGGGTGGAACTCCCCTTGCACGACACGTCCGTTCGCGGCGAGGCGGTGCAGTGCGCCCTCCGTGACCGCCACGCCGAGGCCGAAGCGGGTGGCCGCGGTGGCCGAAGTGAAGGGGCCGTGGGTGCGCGCGTACCGGGCGAGGAGGTCGCCGAGCGGGTCCTTGACGGGCTCCGTGAAGGCTTCCGGGACGCCGACCGGCAGGGCGGTGCCGAGGGCGTCGCGCAGGCGGCCCGCGTCCTCGATCGCCGCCCAGTGGTCGGCGCCGCCGATGCGGACCTTGATCGCACGGCGGGCACCGGACAGTTCCTGCGCCCACTGCGGCTCGGCGCCGCGCTCGGCCAGCTCGGCGTCGGTGAGGGGCCCGAGCAGGCGCAGGAGGTCCGCCACGCCCTCGGCGTCCTTGACGCGGCGGTCCTCGGTGAGCCACTGCAGCTCGCGCTCCAGCTCGGTCAGCACCTCGGCGTCGAGCAGCTCGCGCAGCTCCGCCTGGCCCAGCAGCTCGGCCAGCAGCCGCGAGTCGAGGGAGAGCGCCGCGGCACGGCGCTCGGCGAGCGGGGAGTCCCCCTCGTACAGGAACTGGGCGACGTAGCCGAACAGGAGGGAGCGGGCGAAGGGGGACGGCTCGTTGGTGGTGACCTCGACCAGACGCACCTTGCGGGACTCCAGGTCGCCCATCAGCTCGACCAGCCCGGGGACGTCGAAGACGTCCTGGAGGCATTCGCGGACCGCTTCCAGGACGATCGGGAACGAACCGAACTCGCCGGCCACCTGGAGCAGTTGGGCGGCGCGCTGGCGCTGCTGCCACAGGGGGGTGCGCTTGCCGGGGTTGCGCCGCGGCAGCAGCAGCGCGCGGGCGGCGCATTCGCGGAAGCGGGAGGCGAACAGGGCCGAGCCGCCGACCTGGTCGGTGACGACCTGGTCGACCTCGCCCTTGTCGAAGACGACGTCCGCCGCGCCGACCGGCGCCTGCTCGGCGTCGTATTCGGAGCCCGCCTTCATCGGCTCCTGGTCGAGCAGGTCCAGGCCCATGAGGTCGGCGTCCGGCAGGCGCAGCACGATGCCGTCGTCGGCGTGCATGACCTGGGCGTCCATCCCGTACCGCTCGGAGAGCTTGGCCCCGAGGGCGAGCGCCCATGGGGCGTGCACCTGGGCGCCGAAGGGGGAGTGCACGACCACACGCCAGTCGCCGAGCTCGTCACGGAAGCGCTCCACGACGATGGTGCGGTCGTCCGGGACATGGCCGCAGGCCTCGCGCTGCTCGTCCAGGTACGACAGGACGTTGTCCGCGGCCCAGGCGTCCAGGCCCGCCGCGAGCAGGCGCAGCCGGGCGTCCTCCTTGGGGAGCGAACCGACCTCGCGCAGGAACTGGCCCACCGCGCGGCCCAGTTCGAGCGGGCGGCCCAGCTGGTCGCCCTTCCAGAAGGGCAGCCGGCCCGGCACGCCCGGCGCCGGGGAGACCAGCACGCGGTCGCGGGTGATGTCCTCGATGCGCCAGGAGCTGGTGCCGAGCGTGAAGACGTCGCCCACGCGCGACTCGTAGACCATCTCCTCGTCGAGCTCGCCGACCCGGCCGCCGCCCTTCTTCGGGTCGGAACCGGCGAGGAACACCCCGAAGAGGCCGCGGTCCGGGATCGTGCCCCCGGAGGTGACCGCGAGGCGCTGGGCCCCGGGCCGGCCGGTGACCGTGCCCGCGACGCGGTCCCACACCACGCGCGGGCGCAGCTCGGCGAAGGCGTCGGACGGATAGCGGCCCGCGAGCATGTCCAGGACCGCCGTGAACGCAGACTCGGGGAGGGACGCGAACGGGGCGGCGCGGCGGACCGTGGCGAGCAGGTCGTCGACCTGCCAGGTGTCCAGCGCGGTCATGGCCACGATCTGCTGGGCCAGGACGTCCAGGGGGTTGGCCGGGACCCTCAGGGACTCGATGGAGCCGGTGCGCATGCGCTCGGTGACCACCGCCGCCTGGACGAGGTCGCCGCGGTACTTCGGGAAGACCACACCGGTGGAGACCGCGCCCACCTGGTGTCCCGCACGGCCCACGCGCTGCAGGCCGGAGGCGACGGAGGGCGGGGACTCCACCTGCACGACGAGGTCCACCGCACCCATGTCGATGCCCAGCTCCAGGCTGGAGGTGGCGACCACGGCGGGCAGCCGGCCCGCCTTGAGGTCCTCCTCGACGAGAGCGCGCTGCTCCTTGGAGACCGAGCCGTGGTGGGCGCGCGCGATCACGGGCGGGGCGCCCTGGGCCGCTCCGGAGCCGCCCATGAGCTCGGCCGGGGCGTGGTGCTCGTCCAGGGGCTCGCCGGTGGCGCGCTCGTACGCGATCTCGTTGAGCCTGTTGCACAGGCGCTCCGCGAGGCGGCGGGAGTTGGCGAACACGATCGTGGAGCGGTGGGCCTGGACCAGATCGGTGATCCGCTCCTCGACATGGGGCCAGATCGACGGCCGCTCCGCGCCCTCGGAGCCGTCGGCGACCGGGGAGCCGCCCAGTTCGCCCAGGTCCTCGACGGGGACGACCACCGAGAGGTCGAACTCCTTGCCCGACTCCGGCTGGACGATCTCCACCTTGCGGCGCGGCGAGAGGTACCGGGCGATCTCGTCCACCGGGCGGACGGTCGCCGAGAGGCCGATACGGCGGGCCGGCTTCGGCAGCAGCTCGTCCAGGCGCTCCAGGGAGAGCGCGAGATGGGCGCCGCGCTTGGTGCCCGCCACCGCATGCACCTCGTCCAGGATCACCGTCTCGACACCGGTCAGCGCGTCGCGGGTGGCCGAGGTCAGCATCAGGAACAGCGACTCGGGGGTGGTGATGAGGATGTCCGGGGGCCGGGTGGACAGGGCGCGGCGCTCGGCTGCGGGGGTGTCGCCGGAGCGGATGCCCACCTTCACCTCTGGCTCGGGCAGGCCCAGGCGCACGGATTCCTGGCGGATGCCGGTCAGCGGGCTGCGGAGGTTGCGCTCGACGTCGACCGCGAGGGCCTTCAGCGGCGACACGTACAGGACCCGGCAGCGCTTCTTCGGGTCGGCCGGCGGGGGTGTCGAGGCCAGCTGGTCCAGCGCGGCGAGGAATGCGGCGAGGGTCTTTCCGGAGCCGGTCGGGGCGACCACCAGCACGTCCGAGCCCGCTCCGATGGCCTGCCACGCGCCCGCCTGGGCCGCGGTGGGCGCGGAGAAGGCCCCCGTGAACCAGCCGCGGGTCGCGGGGGAGAAGCCGTCGAGGGCTCGGTGCGCGGAGCTGACCATGCGTCCATCCTGCACCCGTCCACTGACAATGGCCCTGACCTGCGGTGACGTGGCGCCGAGGGTGGGCCGGGGAGAGTCCTGCCCGGGTCTCGCGGAGAATGGGGGCATGGCAGGTTCGGGGAAGGAGGCGGCGCGGCACTGGCAGTACGCCGAACTGCCGGGGGTGGATCTGCTGCGCGCCCGCTACATCCGCAAGACGTTCGTACGGCACACCCACGAACACTTCGTCATCGCGGCGATCGCGGACGGCGTCGAGGTCTTCCATCACCGCGGCGCCGACCAGTACGCCGGCGCGGGGGCGCTCGCGCTCGTCAACCCCGACACCACGCACACCGGGCGGGCCGGGGTGCCCGAGGGATGGCGGTACGGGGCCGTCTACCCGTCGCCCGAGGTCGTGGCCGAGATCGCCGCGGAGACCACCCTCATCCGCGGGACGCCGGGATTCGTGAGCCCGGTGCTCGACGATCCCTACACCGTGCGGCTCGTCCACCAGGTGCTGCGGGCCACCGAGGACGGCAACGCACTGGCCGCCGACACCCTGCTGCGCGTCGCCGTGACCCGGCTGCTCCGGCTGAACGGCGGGCCCCTGCCGCAGCGGGAGGTGCGGACGGCGGGGGCCAGGATCGCGGCACGCGCGCGTGCCGCGCTCGAGGAGCGGATGGCCGAGCCGCCGAGCCTGGAGCAGCTCGCGGCCGGCCTCGGCACCAGCCCGTTCGCCCTGCTGCGGGCCTTCCGCGACGCCTACGGGATGCCGCCTCACACCTGGCTCACCGACGCCCGGGTGCGCCAGGCGCGACGGCTGCTGGACGCCGGCACCACGCCCGCGGAGGCGGCCGTGGCCGTGGGGTTCACCGACCAGCCGCACCTGAACCGGCACTTCACCCGCATCGTCGGTGTGCCCCCGGGTGCCTACCGGCGGGAGCGCAAGAACGTACAAGACGTGCGCGGGCGACTGCTCCTACCGTCCGAGGCGTGGCAGAACAGACAGCTCTCGCAGACATACGCGCCGAGGACGGCGGGAAGACCGATGCCGCCGTCGTCCGGGACGCCCTCGGCGTAGGCGTCGCCGTAGGACTGTCCGGCTTCGCCTTCGGGGTGACCTCGGCCGGCAGCGGGCTCACGCTGCTGCAGACCTGTGCGCTCAGCCTCCTGGTGTTCACCGGCGCGTCCCAGTTCGCCCTGGTGGGCGCGCTCGCGGCCGGCGGCAACCCGCTCACGGCGGCGGCCGGCGCCTTCTTCCTGGGCGTCCGCAACGCCTTCTACGGACTGCGTCTGTCGCAGCTGCTGGCCCTCCCGCGCGCGGTACGGCCGTTCGCCGCCCAGTGGGTCATCGACGAGACGACGGCGGTCGCGCTGGCCCAGCCCACACGGCGGGCCACACGGATCGGCTTCACCGTCACCGGGCTCAGCCTGTACGTGCTGTGGAACCTCACCACGCTGCTCGGCGCCCTGGGTGCCCAGGCCATCGGGGACACGGACGCATGGGGCCTCGACGCGGCCGGCCCCGCCGTCTTCCTGGCGCTGCTCGCGCCGATGCTCAAGACCGGCACCGAGCGCGCCGTCGCCGGCCTCGCCGTCCTCCTGGGGCTCGGCCTGCTGCCCGTACTGCCCGCCGGGGTGCCCGTGCTGCTGGCCGCCCTCGCCGCGCCCGCCGTCCTCTTCCTGGAGGGCCGCCGCAGGGGCACCGCGCCGCCCGGCCCCGCACACGAGAACGACGTGACGATGACGAACGACGTGACGAACGACGCGACGAACCACGTGACGCTGACGAACGACGCATCAGAGGAAGACCGTTGAACACCTGGATCGCGATCGGCGCGACCGCCGTCGGCTGCTACGCCGTCAAGCTCGCCGGACTGCTCGTGCCCTCGGGCGCTCTCGAGAAGCCGCTCGTCAGGCGGCTGGCCGCGCTGCTGCCGGTGGCGCTGCTGGCCGCGCTGACGGCCCAGCAGACCTTCGCCGACGGGCACACGCTGGTCCTCGACGCACGTGTCGCGGGGCTCGGCGCGGCCGCCGTGGCGCTGGTCCTGCGCGCTCCCTTCCTGCTCGTGGTGGCCGCGGCCGTGCTGGTGACCGCCGGGGTGCGGGCCATGGGCGGCTGACGGCGCCCGGGGCAGGCGGTCAGCCGATGGACCGACCGTGCGCCCTCAGCGTGCGCAGCGCCTCGACGGTCACCATGGGGCGCGTCTCCAGGGCGATGCCCGGGGCCCACGCGCGCTGGGCGCACCACCCGTGCGCGGCGGCGTGGGGCAGGACCGGCCAGCCGCCGTCCTCCTGCTGCGCGTTTGCGAGGTGGTCGAGGGAGCGCGCCATCTCCGCGTCCGTGAACCACGCGCGCGCGAGGGAGCCCGGTGTCTTCGCGTAGTCGTGTGGGAAGTGCTGCTCGCCGGGCAGGTAACCGGGGGCCACGGGATACGTGTCCAGGCGGTCGGGTTCCAGCGCCGCGAGCCGCTGTTCGCGCACCAGGCGGCCGAGACGGGCGGCGGCCGCCTCCGCGCGCGGGCGGTCGGGAGCGGAGTCCAGGAAGGCCACGGCGGCCTGGATCTCGTAGGGGTGCGACGTGACCAGCGAGTCGACCGCGTGCCAGCAGAAGTCCGCCGCCCTGAACAGCCAGGCGTGCCACACCGAGTTGCGGTTCAGCAGGCCCACCACCGGCCCCGTGGTGAGGAGTTCGCTCGGCGGATCGTCCACCACCCGGAGGAACGGGGCCGTCGGATAGCCGCGCTGGCCGGGGCTGACGGCCGGCAGCGCGCCGTCCGCCGTGGAGACGGCCGTCAGATACCGGCACACGCGTTCCACGCGCTGCCCGCCGCAGCGCCCGATGGTGTCCAGGACACGCAACGCGTACCCGGTGTGCAGTGGCTGGCTGACCGGGCCGCGCAGGTTCGGGTCCAGGGCGTGGCCGTACCCGCCGTCCTCGTTGCGGTAGGCGTCGAGTGCGGTCTCCACCGGGTCCGCCGCCCCGTTCAGGAAGTGGTGGGCGAAAAGGCGCTGCTCCAGCACGCGCGCGGTGAGCCAGACGAAGTGCTCGGCGCGGAAGAGCGGGGAGCGCGCCGGGGACGTGGCAGGGAGTGGGGAGACTCCTGTTTCGGACATGCGACAGACCGTAAAGCGGAAAGCGGTCTCGGCAACGGGTACCGGCGCAGGCCCACCCCCTGGGGCGGGATACTGGTGTCATGCGGTTGACGGTCTTCTGGCAGCGGATGGCGGATCACTTCGGTTCGGGGTACGCCGACACCTTCGCGCGCGACCACGTGATGGCGGAGCTCGGCGGCCGCACGGTGCACGACGCGCTGGACGCGGGCTGGGACGCCAAGGAGGTCTGGCGCGTGGTCTGCACCGTCATGGACGTGCCGCGGGAGAAGCACTGATAGGTCACGAAGATCGCAGGACGGCAGTTGATTGTCGGACCGGTGGGCGAGACTTGATCCGTGGCACCCACTGACGAGACCGGGCGGACGTCCCGGCAGGCATCCCCGTTCGGCACGACGCCGCCCGGCCGGCCCCCGGCCGACCCGGCCACCGGGCCGGGCGTCGGCATGCCGCGCTGGCTGCCGCGCGCGGTGGTGCTCGTCCTCGGTCTCTACGCCGCCTTCCAGCTGGGCACGTGGGCCTTCCACCAGCTCACCGGCCTGCTGATCAACATCCTCATCGCGTTCTTCCTGGCCCTCGCCATAGAACCCGCGGTGAGCTGGATGGCCTCGCGCGGGATGCGCAGGGGGCTGGCCGCCGGCATCGTCTTCGTCGCCGTGATGATCGTGTCCGCGGGATTCGTCATCCTGCTCGGCTCCATGCTCGCGGGCCAGATCGTCAAGATCGTCGAGGACTTCCCGGACTACCTCGACTCCGTCATCAACTGGATCAACACCCACTTCCACACCGACCTCAAGAGCGTGGACGTCCAGGAGGGCCTGCTCCGCTCCGACTGGCTGCGCAACTACGTGCAGCACAGCGCCACCGGCGTGCTGGACGTGTCCGCCCAGGTCCTCGGCGGTCTCTTCCAACTGCTGACGATCGCCCTGTTCTCGTTCTACTTCGCCGCCGACGGCCCCCGGCTGCGGCGGACGATCTGCTCCGTGCTGCCGCCCGCGCGGCAGGCCGAGGTGCTGCGCGCGTGGGAGATCGCCGTCAACAAGACCGGCGGCTACATCTACTCGCGCGGCCTGATGGCGCTGATCTCCGGCATAGCCCACTACATCCTGCTGCAGATCCTGGGCGTCCCGTACGCGCCCGTGCTCGGCGTCTGGGTGGGCCTGGTCTCGCAGTTCATCCCGACCATCGGCACCTACCTGGCGGGTGCCCTGCCCATGCTGATCGCGTTCACCGTGGATCCCTGGTACGCGCTGTGGGTGCTGATCTTCGTCGTGGTCTACCAGCAGTTCGAGAACTACATGCTCCAGCCCAAGCTGACCTCGAAGACCGTCGACATCCACCCGGCCGTCGCCTTCGGCTCGGTCATCGCCGGCACCGCTCTCCTCGGTGCCGTCGGCGCGCTGATCGCCATCCCGGCGGTCGCCACACTGCAGGCGTTCCTGGGAGCGTACGTGAAGCGGTACGCGGTCACCGATGACCCCCGGGTCCACGGGCACCGGCGAGGTGGACCGGGGACGGGACTGCTCACGCGCGCGAAGCTGCTGTGGGGGCGGCGGCCGGCGGCGACGGGGGAACCGGGGGACGAGTCGCGGGAGCCGCGGGACTCGCGCGAGCCAGGAGAGCCGCAGGACTCGCGCGAGCCGGGGCAGGGCTCCTCCTGAGGCGCTGAGGTGCTGCGGCGCCGAGGCGCTGGGACGGCCCGCTCAGTACGTGAGTACCGCCCACACCCCGGCGCCGATGACGGCCACCACGTAGCAACCGGTCGCCGCCGCCACGATCCGCCGCCGGACCGGCTCGCTCCAGGACGTGCGGGACAGCAGCCAGGTCAGTGCCGGCAGGACCAGGACCGCGTGCAGGCTGACCCCGTGCAGCGGCTTGAGCGGGGCCGTCGAGTGGTACGCCGCCTCCTGGTGCCCGGTCCGGGTGAGCACGACACCGCGCGCGATCATCGCGGCGCCCGAGGCGAGCCCCACCAGCAGGATCGCGAAGCCGGAACGGACCGCGAGGGCCATCCCCGCGGGACCCGTGGGCCGGTGCCGGAACGAGGCGACGGCGAACACGGTGAGCAGCACCACGAGGACGCCGCCGCCCACCGCGAGCATCATCGACACCGCGGTGTCGAAGGGCGTCTCCATGTCGAGGTGCGAGGGCACTCGGCGCCATGCCTGCAGGGTGATGCCGCCGACCTCCACGACGCAGTCGGCGGTGAACACGGCGAGCAGCAGGGCCCGTAGCCGCGCGCCGATGCGCAGATACGACGTCACCCAGGCGACCGCGATCAGCGTCGCCCCGAAGGACAGCCCGAAGGTGACGGGCTTGCGCCAGGAGACGGGCCCGTACCAGGGGCCGCCGTCGACGGCGAACACCGCCAGATGCACGAGGCCGGAGAGGATCAGGACGAGGCCGACGGCGTAGGCGGTTCTGGTGCTCTTCCGGGTCTCCATGCCCTCAGCCTCGCGAGAGCGCCCACGCCCCGTCGTCGTCCCGCCGAAGACACCCGCCATACACCATGGGAAGTAGCGCGAGGCACCAACTCCGCGCGGACACAGTCCCGCTGTGCCGCGTGGTGCGCTTGACACGAAAATCGAACATCCATTCTTATGGAGACTCCGGTGAGGTTCTCGACGGGTGGTTCGACCCGGTTCAGGAGGAGAAGTACCCGAGTTATCCACAGGCCGGACGGGCGTCGGGGCGCATTGTCAGTGGCAGGCGTTAGCGTCTTTGACGTGAAGCGATCGACTCAAGCAAATCGGGTGGAACCCATGGCAGGAACCGACCGCGAGAAGGCCCTTGATGCCGCTCTCGCACAGATTGAACGGCAATTCGGCAAGGGCGCGGTCATGCGCATGGGCGAGCGGTCGATGGAGCCCATCGAGGTCATCCCGACCGGGTCGACCGCGCTCGACGTGGCCCTGGGCGTCGGCGGCCTGCCGCGCGGCCGCGTCGTCGAGATCTACGGTCCGGAGTCGTCCGGCAAGACGACCCTGACCCTGCACGCGGTGGCGAACGCGCAGAAGGCGGGCGGCCAGGTCGCCTTCGTGGACGCGGAGCACGCCCTCGACCCCGAGTACGCGAAGAAGCTCGGCGTCGACATCGACAACCTGATCCTCTCCCAGCCGGACAACGGCGAGCAGGCCCTGGAGATCGTGGACATGCTGGTCCGCTCCGGCGCCCTCGACCTCATCGTCATCGACTCCGTCGCCGCGCTCGTCCCGCGCGCGGAGATCGAGGGCGAGATGGGCGACAGCCACGTCGGTCTGCAGGCCCGTCTGATGAGCCAGGCGCTGCGGAAGATCACCAGTGCGCTCAACCAGTCCAAGACCACCGCGATCTTCATCAACCAGCTCCGCGAGAAGATCGGCGTGATGTTCGGCTCCCCGGAGACCACGACCGGTGGCCGGGCGCTGAAGTTCTACGCCTCGGTGCGCATCGACATCCGCCGCATCGAGACCCTGAAGGACGGCACGGAGGCGGTCGGCAACCGCACCCGCACGAAGGTCGTCAAGAACAAGGTCGCGCCGCCCTTCAAGCAGGCCGAGTTCGACATCCTCTACGGCCAGGGCATCAGCCGCGAGGGCGGCCTGATCGACATGGGCGTGGAGCACGGCTTCGTCCGCAAGGCCGGCGCCTGGTACACGTACGAGGGCGACCAGCTCGGCCAGGGCAAGGAGAACGCGCGCAACTTCCTCAAGGACAACCCCGACCTGGCCAACGAGATCGAGAAGAAGATCAAGGAGAAGCTGGGCGTCGGTGTGCGTCCGGAGAAGCCGGCCGCGGAGCCCGGCGCGGACGCCGCCGTTTCGGCCACCGCGGACGACGCCGCGAAGTCGGTGCCCGCCCCGGCGGCCAAGGCGGCGAAGGCCAAGGCTCCGGCTGCCAAGAGCTGACGCATGACACGGCGAACCGACTGGGCCGAGTACGCCTACCAGGACGCCGCGCGTGAGCGCATCGGCGGGGACGACGGGGGATCCGCCGGGCCGTTCGGTGACGACGGCTCGTACGGCGGCGAAGGCTCGTACGACGACGGGCCGGGTGGCGGGGAGTGGCGTGGCGACGGGGCGCCGGAGGGCTTCGGCTCGTCCCGTGGCCGCTCTCGCCGGGGCGGTGGGGCTCGTGACGGAGCCCGAGGCGCCGGCGGCTCCCGCGGTCGCCGCCGGCGGCGTCGCGACGAGGCGTCCGATCAGGGCGGTCAGGACGGGGGCTCCTCCTCCTCGTCGAGGGCCGAGCAGGAGGAGTCCTCAGGGGACCCGGTGGAGCGGGCACGGGCGATCTGCCTGCGTCTGCTCACCGGGACCCCACGTACGCGCAAGCAGCTCGCGGACGCCTTGCGCAAGCGGGAGATCCCGGACGACGCCGCGGAGGAGGTGCTGTCGCGGTTCGAGGAGGTCGGGCTGATCAACGACAGTGCGTTCGCCGACGCCTGGGTGGAGTCCCGGCACCACGGCCGCGGCCTGGCGAGACGGGCCCTGGCCCAGGAGCTGCGGACCAAGGGCGTCGACTCGACGCTGATCGATGAGGCCGTCTCGCAGCTCGACTCGGAGCAGGAAGAGGCGACCGCGCGCGACCTCGTCGAGCGCAAGCTGCGGGCCACACGCGGCCTCGACCGCGACAAGCGGCTGCGCCGCCTCGCGGGCATGCTCGCCCGCAAGGGCTACCCCCAGGGCATGGCCCTGCGGGTGGTACGGCAGGCATTGGAGGAAGAGGGCGAGGACACGGAGTTCCTCGGGGACGAGGGGTTCTGACGCGGGTCCGGCACGGCGGGAGCTCTTCGCTCCCTGCGCTTCCACCGCGACAAGCCCTGCGCGCCTACGCCGTCACCGGCAACCCCGCCGCCTTCCACGCCTGGAACCCGCCGACCAGATCGGTCGCCCGGGCGAGCCCCAACCGGTGCAGGGACGCCGCCGCGAGGCTCGACGCGTAGCCCTCGTTGCAGATCACCACGACCCGCACCTCATGACCGGTGGCCTCGGGCAGACGGTGGCTGCCCTGCGGGTCGAGGCGCCACTCCAGTTCGTTGCGCTCGACGACGAGAGCACCGGGGATCACGCCGTCCCGCTCGCGCAGGGCGGCATAGCGGATGTCGACGAGGAGCGCCTCGCCGGCCTCGGCGGCGTCGTACGCCTCGCCGGGCTCGATCCGCTCGTAGTCCTGGCGCACCCGCTGAAGCAACTCGTCGATGCCGACGGGCCGTTCGCCCGTGCCGTTCGCCGTCTCGCTCACTGCCAGTCCTCCGGGCGCTCGACCTGCTCCAGCCGGAGCACTTGGCCCACGCGACTGTAGCGGCGGATCTGCGGCAGGGGCGGATAGTAGGCGTGGACAGAGATCGCATGCCGTTCGGCGGACTCGTTGAGCACCTCGTGCACATGGTGCCGGCCGAAGGCGCGCCCCCGGCCGGCCGGCAGCCGGCGCTCCCGGTCGACTCCGTCGTTGAGTTCCAGCGTCCTCCAGCCGTCGGCGGGCAGCCGGGCGGCGAGCGAGTTCTCCTTGAGCTCACCGGCCGCCGTCAGGAAGGCGCCGACGGATTCGGCGTGGTCGTGCCAGCCGGTGCCCGTGCCGGGCGGCCAGCCGATCAGCCAGGCCTCGCTGCCACCGGGTCCCTCCAGGCGCACCCAGGTGCGGCCCTCCGGGTCGAGGGGGAGCGAGGCGATCAGCTCGGCGTCGGCGGCCGTACGCCGTACGAAGTCGAGGAGGTCCGCCTGGGTCGGGCCCTGGGCGGCGGGCGCGGAGGCAGGGGGAGAAGAGGGCGCAGGGGAGGAGACAGACACGGGACACCGTCCTGAAGAGTTCGCGAGGGGGCGCGCGGAAGCACTGAGGCGCGCGCGGGAAAAAGGGATGCGAATTCAGCAGGACGGGCGACACACGCAGCCCGCATAGCGGACGAGGTCCATATGGACCCTCCGCCACAGGCGCGTAAAGGTGTCGGTCACGATCCGGAGTACACCATCGTCGGTGCGGAGCGGTCAACTCACCGTCACTATATGGACCACAGGGTGACGGTGAGTACGGTCACTTCGCCGCCGAGCCGGCCGTGGCCTCCTCCTTCGCCGGCCCGCCGAGCGTGGCTTCCGCCGCCGCGTACAGGTCGGCCGGGCGCACGCCGCCCAGCGCCGTGACCAGGTGGCCGTCGGGCCGCACCAGCAGCACCGTGTGCGGGGCCGCGCCGGGGTAGCTCTCGGCGACCAGCAGCTCGGCGTGGTGCGGCAGCGCGGCGACGGCGGCCGCCAGCCGCGGCATGATGCCGGCGCTCACCCAGTGCTTACGCGCCCACACGCCCGTACCCGGCGCGACCAGCACCACCAGCAGGGCACCGCGCCCGAGCCGATCCCTCAGCTGCACGAAGGAACCGTCCTCCGCGGTGACGCGCACATCGGCGACCGCGGCGCCGGGCGCCGTGTCCACCGGGACCTCAGCCTCCAGATGCCGGGGCGCCAGCGGCGAGTGGTCGTACGCCCCCGGCGCACCGAGCGCACCGCGCCCCAGGTGACCGTCCGTGAGCAGCGCGTCGTGGCCGCGGGCCGAGCCGGGCACGTACGCGCGCAGCCCTCCTCCGCCGCGCAGCAGCGGCAGCACCTGGTCGGCGGCGCGCAGCCGGGCGGCGACGATCCCGCGCCGCTCCGCCTGATAGCTGTCGAGCAGGGCCTCGTGCGGTCCGTGATGCCAGGTAAGCGCCAGCTTCCAGGCCAGATTGTCGGCGTCCCTGAGCCCTTCGTCGAGCCCTTGCGTGCCCAGCGCGCCGAGCAGGTGCGCCGCGTCCCCGGCGAGGAAGACCCGGCCGACCCGCCACCGCCGGGCCAGCCGGTGATGGACGGTGTGCACGCCGGTGTCGAGCAGTTCGTACGCCGGCGCGGAGCCGCCCGACCAGCCGCCGAGCGTCTCCCGGACGCGCGCCAGCAGCAGCTCGGGCGTGACCAGGTCCTTGCCCGGCGGCAGCAGCCAGTCCAGGCGCCACACGTCGTCCGGGAGGGGGCGGGCGGTCACCTCCGCGGCCGAGGGCCCGGACGTCCGCCACGGCGGCATCCGATGGAGCAACGCCTCGTCCGGCCACGGAAGTTCCGTGCGCAGCGTGGCCACGGCGTGTCGCTCCACCGCCGTACGGCCGGGGAAGCGGATGTCCAGGAGCTTGCGCACGGTGGAGCGCGGGCCGTCGCAGCCGACCAGGTAACTGCCGCGCCAGTACGTGCCCTTGGGGCCGCGGGTGTGCGCGGTGACCCCGGAGGTCTCCTGCTCGACGCCGTCGAGGCGGCTGTCCGTGACGACCTGGACCAGGCGCTCCGCGGCCAGGGCCTCGCGCAGGGCGCCGGTCAGGACGTGCTGGGCGATGTGCAGCGGCGAGGGCTCGGCGTCGCCGAACGTGACCTCGCGCATCACCTGCTTGCGCCGTACGGACCGCCATGCGGCCCAGTGGGCGCCCTCCCGAGAGAGCGGCATGGCCGTCAGCCGCTCCATCAGCGCGGCGGCCTCCTCACGCAGGACCACGGTGCGGGCGGGACGCTGCTCGTCCTTGCCGGGGCCCTCGTCCAGCACGACGGCGGGCACGTCCTGACGGGCCAGCGCCAGGGCGAGCGTGAGCCCGACGGGCCCCGCTCCGACGATGATCACCGGGTCCACGGCGCGGCGCCCCCTGCCCGCGGCGAAGTCCTCGCGGACGCATGTGAACAGAGGGTTGGAGCAGGGTGCACGATCACAGAACGTATGCAACCCATTGGCGAGGTTTGCGTCAAGCGACGGAGGCAGTGGCGATCATGCCACTGCCTCCGTGCGCCGTTCATGCCACTTGACTGATCATCAGGCTGCAGTGATCAGCGGCCCCCGGCCAACGGAGCGCCGCCGAGCTCGCCGGCATTGATGTCATCCACGTCGTCGGCCCCCAGGACCGCGCCCGTGCTCCGCTTGCTGCGCCGCAGCCTGCCTTCCAGCCAGCTGGCGAAGCTGGTGAGGAGGAAGTTGACGATGATGAAGATGATCGCCACCACGACGAAGCTCTGGATCACGTTGGCGTAGTTGGCGGCCAGCGTGCTGCGTGCGTTGAGAAGCTCCGTGTAGCCGATCATCACGCCGCCGAGCGCCGTGTCCTTCACGATGACCACGAGCTGGCTGACGATGGCCGGCAGCATGGCGGTCACGGCCTGCGGGAGCAGGATGCTGGTCATCGTCTGGTTCTTGCGCAGACCGATCGCGTACGCCGCCTCCGTCTGGCCCTTGGGGAGTGCGAGGATGCCGGCCCGGACGATCTCGGCGAGGACCGAGGCGTTGTAGAGCACCAGGCCGGTGACGACCGCGTACAGCGGCCGGTCCTCGGTGCCGACGTTGGTCGAGCGGGCGTAGAACTCGTTGGCGAACAGCATCAGGAGCAGAACCGGGATCGAGCGGAAGAACTCGACCACGACGGCGGCCGGTCCGCGGACCCAGCGGTGCTCGGACATGCGCGCGATACCGAAGAAGGCACCCAGCGGCAGCGCGATGACCATCGAGAGCGCGGCGGCCTTCAGGGTGTCCATGAGGCCCGGCAGCAGATAGGTCGTCCACGCCTCGGAGGTCGTGAACGGCTGCCAGAGGGACCATTTCAGCTGGCCCTTGTCGTCCATGGTCTGCCACACCCACCACGCCACGAGAGCGAGCAGGAGGATGAAGACGACCGAGAGAGCGACGTTGCGCCGCTTGGCCCGGGGGCCGGGGGTGTCGTAGAGGACGGAGCTCATCGCTTCACCGCCAGTCGCTTGCCGAGCCAGCCTAGGATCAGGCCGGTCGGCAGGGTCAGTACGACGAAGCCGAAGGCGAAGACCGCGCCGATGAGCAGCGTCTGGGCCTCGTTCTCGATCATCGTCTTCATCAGGTAGGCGGCCTCGGCCACGCCGATCGCTGCCGCCACGGTGGTGTTCTTGGTCAGTGCGATCAGGACGTTGGCCAGCGGGCCGATCACCGAACGGAACGCCTGCGGCAGCACGATGAGCCGGAGCGTCTGGCTGAAGTTCAGCCCGATGGCCCTGGCCGCCTCCGCCTGCCCCAGGGGCACGGTGTTGATGCCGGAACGCAGCGCCTCGCAGACGAAGGCCGCGTGGTAGGCGGTGAGGCCGAGCACCGCCAGTCGGAAGCCCTGGATCTTGAAGTCGGAGGCGCCCAGCGTCACACCGAAGATGTCGGCGAGGCCGAGCGAGGTGAAGACGATGATGACCGTCAGGGGGATGTTCCGGACGATGTTGACGTAGACGGTGCCGAATCCGCGCATGAGCGGGACCGGGCTGACCCGCATCGCGGCCAGCAGGGTGCCCCAGATCAGGGAGCCCACGGCGGAGAGGACGGTGAGCTTCACCGTCATCCAGAACGCCCCCAGGACGTCATAACCTTGAAGAAAGTCGAACACGATCTCCCGCGCTTCCGGGTGGGTGGCGTACGAGGAGGGCGTGGCGCGCCGCCGCCGTGATCGCGGCGGGCGGCGGCGCGCCCCTGTGAAACCCTGCGGTGGCCCTGGGCCGGAGCCCTCGCCCTGCTTACTGGACGATCTGGCCGATCTTCGGGGCGGGCTCGTACTTGTAGTTGGCCGGGCCGAAGTTCTTCTCGACGTCCTTCTTCCAGGTGCCGTCGCTGACCATGGTCGTCAGGGCGTCGTTGATCTTCTTCAGGGTCGCGGAGTCACCCTTCTTCACGCCGATGCCGTAGTTCTCGTTGCTGAGCTTGAGCCCGGCGAGCTTGAACTGGCCCTTGTACTTGTCCTGCGCGGCGTAGCCCGCGAGGATCGAGTCGTCGGTGGTCAGCGCGTCCACGGCACCGCTCTGGAGGCTCGCGATGCACTCCGAGTAGCCGCTGTTCTCCTTGAGGTTGGCCTTGGGCGCAATCGACTTCTGGACGTTCTGCGCCGAGGTGGAGCCTGTCACGGAGCACAGGTTCTTGCCGTTGAGGTCCGTGCCCTTGGTGATGTCGGAGTCCTTCTTCACCAGCAGGTCCTGGTGGGCCAGGAAGTAGGGACCCGCGAAGTCGACCTTCTGCTTGCGCTCGTCGGTGATCGAGTACGTGGCTGCGATGAACTTCACGTCGCCGCGGGCCAGGGCGTTCTCACGGTCGGCGCTCTTGGTCTCGACCCACTCGATCTGCGAGGGCTTGTAGCCGAGCTTGCCGGCGACGTACGTGGCCACGTCCACGTCGAAGCCGGAGAAGGTGCCGTTGGGCTCCTTCAGACCGAGGCCGGGCTGGTCGTACTTGATGCCGATCTTGATCTTGTTTCCGCCACCGGACGACCCGCTGTCCTTGTTGTTGTCACTGGACCCGCACGCCGTGGCGGCCACGGCGAGGGCGAGGACGGCGGCCGAGGCGGCGGTGACCTTGCGGAGCTTCATGGTGAACATCCTTTGGGTGGTGAAGAGACGAGAGCCGGCGTGGTGACAGCGGCCGGCGGTGGCTGGGCGCGGCGGACCGGACGTCAGTGGTGAAGGATCTTCGACAGGAAGTCCTTGGCGCGGTCGCTGCGCGGATTGCTGAAGAACTGGTCGGGCGCAGCCTCTTCGACGATCCGGCCGTCCGCCATGAAGACCACACGGTTTGCAGCCGATCGTGCGAAGCCCATCTCATGGGTGACGACGATCATGGTCATGCCGTCCCGGGCGAGCTGCTGCATGACCTCGAGGACCTCGTTGATCATCTCCGGGTCGAGCGCGGACGTCGGCTCGTCGAAGAGCATGACCTTCGGGTCCATGGCCAGGGCGCGCGCGATGGCGACACGCTGCTGCTGGCCGCCGGAGAGCTGCGCGGGGTACTTGTCCGCCTGCGTGGCCACGCCGACCCGGTCCAGCAGGGCCCGGGCCTTCTCCTCGGCCTTCTTCTTGTCGGCCTTGCGGACCTTGATCTGGCCCAGCATCACGTTCTCGAGCACGGTCTTGTGCGCGAAGAGGTTGAAGGACTGGAAGACCATGCCGACGTCGGCGCGCAACCGGGCCAGCTCCTTGCCCTCCTGGGGCAGCGGCTTGCCGTCGATCGCGATCGAGCCCGAGTCGACGGTCTCGAGCCGGTTGATGGTGCGGCACAGGGTGGACTTGCCGGACCCGGAGGGCCCGATGACCACGACGACCTCGCCGCGGGCGATCGTCAGATCGATGTCCTGCAGCACGTGCAACGCGCCGAAGTGCTTGTTGACGCTCTTCAGGACGACAAGCTCGCCTGCACTGGCCACGTCTTCCTTGGCCACCGATACTTCGGTCATCGCTCTCAGGCTCCGTCCTCCTCGGTTTCGGAGGACAGTAGTAACCCGCGACGACCAGCGTCATTACATCTGAGGGGAATCTGAGCATCACGATCCGATAGCAATCGGACACGTGTCGTAGCAGTTCCCGGCGGGGGCGTATCGGCCGGATAACGGAAGCCGCGCGCAACCGGAACCCTCTTGACGCCGTCGTCGTCCATCAGCGTGACTGCGGTGGTGCACGCGCGCGCGTGCACGCACTTTTTACGCATCCTGACCGTACGGCCGATGAAGCGAAGGAGGACGGGATGAGGCTGCTCCTCGTCGAGGACGACAACCATGTGGCCGCCGCTCTTTCCGCGGTTCTGGCCCGGCACGGTTTCGACGTCACGCACGCGCGCAGCGGCGAGGAAGCCCTTCAGGCGCTGGTTCCGGAGGGCGACGGCTTCGGCGTCGTCCTGCTCGACCTCGGACTGCCCGACCAGGACGGATACGAGGTCTGCAGCAAGATCCGCAAGCGAACCAGCACCCCGGTGATCATGGTCACCGCCCGCTCGGACGTGCGCTCGCGCATCCACGGCCTCAACCTCGGCGCCGACGACTACGTGGTGAAGCCCTACGACACCGGTGAGCTCCTCGCGCGCATCCACGCCGTCAGCCGGCGCACCGCCCACGAGGACCCGGCGGGCGGCGGCGACGACGCCCTGCGTCTGGGGGCGATGCTCATCGAGCTGCCCACCCGGCAGGTCAGCGTGGACGGTTCGGTCGTCCAGCTGACCCGCAAGGAGTTCGATCTGCTCGCCCTGCTCGCGCAGCGGCCCGGGGTCGTCTTCCGCCGGGAGCAGATCATCAGCGAGGTGTGGCGCACCAGCTGGGAGGGGACCGGACGCACCCTGGAGGTGCACGTCGCGTCCCTGCGCGCCAAGCTGCGCATGCCGGCCCTGATCGAGACCGTGCGCGGCGTCGGTTACCGGCTCGTCGCCCCGGCTTCGTAGCCTGCACGGGTGCGTACACGTCTGCTTCCGCTGCTCATCGTCCTGATGGCGGCCGTCCTGCTCGCGCTCGGCGTCCCGCTCGCCGTCAGCGTGGCCGCGGCCCAGCAGCAGAAGGTCGTCGTCGACCGGATCGACGACACGGCCCGGTTCGCGTCCCTCGCGCAGTTCGTCACCGACGCGTGCAGCTCCACGCGCACGTCCACGGACGAGCGCCTGGCCACCCTCACCACCGAACTGGCCAGCTACTACGGCGTCTACGGCATCAGGGCCGGCGTCTTCTGCCGTACCGACGTCCCCATGGCCCAGGCGCCGCAGACGTTCTTCCTGCCGGAGACGGGCGAGGTGCGCGAGGCGTTCGCCGAGGCGCTGCTCAGCCGCCGCAGCCACGACCCCCGGCAGGTGTGGCCCTGGCAGCGCGGCCGGCTGGTCGTCGCCTCGCCGGTCATCCGGGACGGTGACGTCGTCGCGGTCGTCGTCACCGACTCGCCCACCGGGCAGCTGCGCTCACGGATCCTGCACGGCTGGCTGATCATCGGCGTGGGCGAGATCGCCGCGATGCTGCTCGCGGTCGGCGCCGCGCTCCGGCTCACCGGCTGGGTGCTCCGGCCCGTACGGGTGCTGGACGCCACCACGCACGCGATCGCGAGCGGCCGGCTGAAGTCCCGCGTCGCGGCCGCGGGCGGGCCGCCGGAACTCCAGCGCCTGGCACGGTCGTTCAACGAGATGGCGGACAACGTCGAGGACGTGCTGGAGCAGCAGCGCGCCTTCGTCGCCGACGCCTCGCACCAGCTGCGCAACCCGCTCGCCGCGCTGCTGCTGCGTATCGAACTGCTCGCGCTGGAACTGCCGGAGGGCAGCGAGGAGGTGGCATCGGTCCGCACCGAGGGCAAGCGCCTCGCGGAGGTTCTCGACGACCTGCTCGACCTGGCCCTGGCCGAGCACACCGAGGCCGATCTGCGGGTCACCGACATCGGCGCGCTGACCGCCGAGCGCGTCGCGGCCTGGACGCCGACCGCCGAGGCCAAGGACGTGCGGCTGGTGGGCAGTTGCTCGGCGACCACCGCCCGGGCCG
>NZ_JBHVGU010000059.1:0-48878 GCF_042800575.1 Streptomyces sp. NPDC057616 | reverse complement strand
CCTGCTTCCGTCATGCTGCGGCTAGCGGCGGCGTCCCGCCGGGTCGTGGTCGAGCGCGTCCGCGCCCTGGCCCGCGGAGACCGGGCCGGAACCGCCCGATCCCGCACCCGCACCGGCCGGTGCCTCCGCCCGGTCGGCGTGCCCGGGCCACCAGGCCGCGTGGCCGATGAGCGCGGTGAGGCTGGGCGTGAAGAACATCGCCATCACGAACGCGGCGACCGCGATGCCGAAGGAGACGGCGAAGCCCATCTCCGTGAGCAGCGCGTTGCCGGCCAGCATCATCGTGGCGAAGGTGGCCGCCAGGATGAAGCCCGCCGCGGCCACGGTGGGGCCCGCGTGCCGCAGTGCCATGCCCGCCGCCTCGCGCGGTTCGCGGCCCTCGCGGGCCTCCTCGCGGAGCCGGGCGATCATGAGGATGTTGTAGTCGGTGCCGATGGCGACCACGAACAGATACATGATCACAGGGAGCATGAACATCAGGCCCGAGTGCCCCTGCCCCTCCTGGAAGATCCACACGGTGGCGCCGAGGGTGGCACCGAAACCGAGTCCCACCGATGCCATCAGGTACCAGGGGGCGACCACGCTGCGCAGCAGCAGGCCCAGGATCACCATGATCAGCAGGGCGGCGACGGGGAAGACGGTGCGGTAGTCGTGGTTCACCGCGGTGTCGATGTCCTTGTAGATGGAGGACATGCCCCCGACGAGGGCCTCGGTGCCGTCCGGGGCGTTGGAGTGCGCGACGTCGCGCACCCGGCCCACGGTCTCGATCGCCTTGTCCGTGGACGCCTCGTACTTGAGCGTGACGGTGAAGTCCGCGGTGGTGCCCGCCTTGTTGACCTGTGTCATACGGGCGTTCGCGACACCGTCAACGGCCCCGAGCTTCTGCGCGTAGGCGCCGAAGGCCGACTTGTCGAGCGGCTTGCCGTCACTGCTGGAGAGGTAGACGTCGGTCGGCGCGGCCGCACCCGCCGAGTACGCCTTCTGCATCTCGTCCTGGACGACCATCGACTCCTTGGTCTTGGGCATGGAGCCGGACGCCAGGTCGAAGGTGGCGTTGTAGCCGAAGATGCCCAGCGAGAGCGCGACCAGGACCAGCCCGGACACCCCCGCGGTCAGGGCGGGGCGCCGCTGCACCCCGCGGCCGAGGGCGGCGAAACGGGCGTTCTCCGGCTCCCGCTGCCAGCTCTTGGAGGGCCAGAACACCTTCGGGCCGATCAGCGAGACCACGGCCGGGATCAGGGTCAGTCCCGCGATCAGGGTCACCGTGACCGCGATGGCCAGCGCCGGACCCATCTGCTTCAGGAAGCCCAGCGTGGACAGCACCAGCGCGAGGAAGGCGATGATGACCGCGCCGGCCGCCGAGGCGATGGCCTCACCGACCCTGCCGACCGCGTTGATCATGGCCAGCTTGGGTTCGTCGCCGGCGCGCAGGCGTTCCCGATATCGGAAGATCAGGAACAGGAAGTAGTCCGTGCCCACGCCGAACAGCACGACGATCAGGATCGACGAGATCGAGCTGTTGGCCTGGAGGTCGAACAGCTTGGTGGCGTAGGCGATCAGTCCGTTGGCGATCGCCGAGACCACGCCGATCAGGATCAGCGGGAGGATGGCCAGGATCGGCGCACGGAAGATGATCAGCAGCGTGATCAGGATGATCGCGAAGGTACCGATACCGATCAGGGCCTGACCGCGCTTGGACGAATCCTGCTGGTCCAGGGCCTGGGCGGCCGATCCGCCGAGTTTGGCCTCCAGATCGGTGCCCTTGGTCAGCTGCTTGACGTCGTCGCGCAGCACCTTGGCCGCGTCGGCCTGTTTGGGCTGGCCGGCGTTCTTGCTGTCCATCTGAACCAGGGTCATGGAGTACCTGCCGTCCTTGGACGGCTGGCCGGGGACGACCTTCTGCACCTGGTCGATGTGCTTGTCGCCCAGTTCGGTGGTGATCCGGGCGATGTCCTTCTTGTCGGCGGCGGTCAGCTTTCCGCCGTCGGTGCGCTGGTAGAGCGCGATCGCGGACGGGGTGAAGGCGCTGGGGAACGCCTTCGCCTGGAGGTCGGCCGCTTTGATGGACTCGTAACTCTTGGGAAGGAAACTGCTCTCGTCGCTGTTCGAGGGCAGACTCGGAGCGGTGGCGACGATCGCCACCGCGGCGATCAGCCATGCCACGATCGTCCAGACGGGATGTCTGACGACCGTGCTGCCAATTCGTCGGAACATGCGGAAGGTCCTCCTGGGAAGGAAGATCACCGCAGCCCGGGGAGCGGACCCTGGCATCGGCGACCCCGACCGGCACGCACCGCACGTCCCGGTCGAACGGTTGTCTTGGCTCAGATGGTAGTGACCTTGAAAAAAATCGCTCAGGGGAGGTCCGGATATGGCGTGGCGCGCCTCGATCCGTCGCACCCTTGGTGCCCGGCGGCCGCGGACCTCACGTCATGACGTCATGCCGGGTGGCCGGGCGTGATGTCCATGGCGTCGTCGAGCCGCAGCAGGGGGCCGTCGGTGCGATCGCCCCATTCGACGGGGCTGAGGACGAAACCGACGTGATCACCACCGTCGACGCGGTCTTCGACGGTGCCCACGAACCAGGCGGCCGCGTCCTCCAGGACGATCGAGCCGTCGTAACCCCGTTTCCACGGCACCTCCGCGAACTTGTCGGTCCGGTCACCCGTCTCGCCGCCGAAGAGGGCCGCCAGCCCGTGCTGCTCACGGGTCAGCAGATGCACGGCCAGGCAGTCGGCTGCGCGTGCGACTCCGTACGTGTGGTTGGCCTTGGAGATCCACACCACGTACCGCACGGGGTCGATGGAGCACTGGCAGGAGAAGCCGACCAGACACCCCGACCGCTCCGGACCGGCCACGGCCGTCACCACGCACATGTCGGGGTTCAGTCGGTCCATGACCGCGTCGACGTCGTCCGTCATGTCCCCTCGCTCCGGGTCCCGCTGCTCCTCGCAGGCCGCACGAGTCCCCCTTCTGCCGCGACTCATGAGCCAAAGATGCCGCAATCGGCCCGGGGCTGCCGAGATTTATGGTCCCGCCCGGCCCGCAGGCCCGGGATCGAGGGGGCCGCGACCACCACGGCGCCGGCCCCTGCGGGCTATCGGACATGCCCGTGAAACCGGCGCCGGCCACTCAGCCACACCTCAGTCGCGCTGTGCCTCACCGCCGATGACGTCCAGTTCGGCGCGTGCGTCCGACGAGAGGTCCAGGGCCGCGCCCGTGATGTTCGCGCGCAGGTGGTCCTCCGACGACGTGCCGGGGATCAGGAGCATGTTGGGCGAGCGGTGCAGGAGCCAGGCCAGGGCCACGGACATGGGGGTGGAGTCCAAGCGGGCGGCGACCTTGGCGAGGGTGTCGGACTGGAGCGGCGACATGCCGCCCAGCGGCCAGTACGGCACATAGGCGATGCCCTGGCGGGCGGTGCTGTCGAGCAGCTCGTCGTCCTGCCGGTTGGCGATGTTGTAGAAGTTCTGCACGCACACGACCGGCGCGATCGTCTGCGCCTCGGCGAGCTGGTCCGCGCTCACCGTGCTGAGTCCAAGGTGCCGGATCAGGCCCTGCTCGCGCAGCTCGGCGAGCGCGCCGAACTGGTCGGCGATCGAGCCGGGTTCGGGTGCGTCGAGGCCGCCGACGCGGAGGTTCACCACGTCGAGCACATCAAGGCCGAGGCGCCGCAGGTTGTCGTGGACCTGCTGCACCAGCTCCGCCGGGGTGCGGGCGTGCAGCCAGTTGCCCTGGTCGTCGCGGCGGGCGCCCACCTTGGTGACGATGTGCAGACCGTCCGGGTACGGCGCGAGCGCCTCGCGGATGATCTCGTTGGTGACGTACGGGCCGTAGAAGTCGGCCGTGTCGATGTGCCGGATGCCGAGCTCGACGGCCGTGCGCAGTACGGCGATCGCGGCGTCGCGGTCCTCGGGCGGGCCGAACACTCCCGGTCCCGCCAGCTGCATGGCGCCGTAGCCGAACCGGGTGAGGGTCAGGTCGCCCACGCGGTAGGTGCCGCCGGGCAGCTCGTTGCCTGTCATGTTTCCTTTCCGCTCACCGGCGTCTCCGGGAGCTGGTCCGACCGTACGAAGCCGCCGCGGGGATAGCCTGTGCCCCGGTCATCCTGGGGGTGACAGGACCAGGCACGGGCCCGGCCGGGCTCGTAGGATCGAGGGCATGAGCAGGCCGAACGCACTCGGCGAGTACCTGCGGGCCCGCCGTGAACTGACCGATCCGGCAGACGCGGGACTGCGGGTGGTGGGCGTACGCCGCACCCCCGGGCTGCGCCGCGAGGAAGTCGCCATGCTGGCCGGCATCAGCGCCGACTACTACCTCCGCCTCGAGCAGGGCCGGGACCGCAATCCGTCGCCGCAGGTGCTGGAAGCACTGGCGCGGGTGTTCCGGCTGGACCCGATCGCCACCGAGCATCTGCTGAGCCTGTCCACCGCGCGCCCGGCCGCGCGCCGGCGGCCGCGCCGTGAGGTGGTGCCCGCCGGGATCCTCCAGCTCCTGGAGGTGATCAACCTCCCGGCGTTCGTGGAGAGCCGGACGTTCGACGTGCTCGCAGCGAACCGGCTGGCCACGGCCGTGTCGCCCAACCTCCGGCCCGGCGTCAACCGGCTGCGGACGATCTTCCTCGACCCCGCCGAGCAGGAGCTCTACCCGGACTGGGAGAAGACGGCCGGCGGCCTGGTCGCCGGGTTCCGGATCTCCGTGGGCGGCGACGTGGACGATCCGCGCATCGTGCAGCTGGTCGGCGAACTCTCCCTGGGCAGCGAGAAGTTCCGGCGGCTGTGGGCCCGGCACGACGTCACCGCACTGGCCGGAGGCTCGCTGCGGCTGCGTCACCCGCGGCTCGGCCCGCTCGAACTGGGCCGGGAGAAACTGCCGATCGCCGACTCCGGCGGCCAGATCCTGGCGATCTACCACGCCGAGCCGGGCTCGGAGTCGGCCCGTGCGCTCGACACGCTGCGGTCGTCGGTCGACGCCGAGGCGCACCGGCCGTCGGCGGCCGACGCCGGGTAGGGAGCACGGCCGTACGGGCCCCGTCCGCCGCCGGACAGGGCCCGCGCCCGGATCACAGCGCCGTCTTCTCCCTGGCCGTGCGGGCCGCCTTCGCCAGGTCCAGGTCCGTGGTCTCGGGGGCCAGGATCTGGGAGACCAGGCCGCCGACGGCGAGGACGCCTGCGCCGACCAGGAGGACGAACCGGGCGCCGTAGTGGTCCAGGCCCATCGGGAGCAGGAAGGTGCCGATCGCGGCGCCGACCCTGCTCATTGCGGTGGCGAAACCGACGCCCGTGGCCCGCAGCGAGGTCGGGAAGACCTCCAGCGGGTAGACCGCGGTGAGGGCGCTGGAGGCCGCGTTGAGGAAGATGAAGAAGAGGAAGCCGCAGACGATGACGGGCGTCGAGGACGGCCACACCGCGACCAGCGCGAGACACCCGGCCGTGATCCAGAACGGCGGGATCAGCAGCCTGCGGCGGCCGATGCGGTCCACGACCAGGCAGCCGGCCGTGACACCGGCGACCGCGGTGAAGGAGTAGACCAGGAGCGCGGCGACCGCGTTGTCCCCCATGTTCAGCGCCTCGAAGACCTGCGTCCAGTACGTGCCGATGGCGAAGTACGGCAGGACGAGCGCGGCCCAGAAGACGCTCGCGAACACCGTGCTGCGGAGGTGCTCCCGGCTGAACAGCGCACGGAATCCGCCCTGTTGGACCGCGGCGCGCTCGTCGAGCTCCGCGGTGACGTCGATCTCGATGCCGTACTTCTCGATCAGCGCCTCGGCCTCCTCGCGGCGGCCCTTGCTCAGCAGCCAGCGCGCCGACTCGGGGATGCCGCCGCGCAGGGACACGCACACGACGGCGAGGACCGCGCTGCTGGCCAGGGACCAGCGCCAGCCGCCGTCGACGTTCTCGAACAGGGCGCCGACGACCGTGGCGAGCGCGTAGCCGACGTACCAGCTGATCTCCAGGCTGGCCAGCAGCCGGCCCCGGCCCTGCTTGGGGGCGTACTCCGACAGCAGCGGGGCGCCGATGGCGTACTCGCCGCCGATCGCCACGCCCATCACCAGCCGGATGAGGAAGAGTTGGAGCCCGTCGGCGACGAAGAACTGGAGCACCGAGCCGACCAGGAAGATCACCATGTCGGCGAGGAACACCGGGCGCCGGCCGTAGCGGTCGGCGAGGCGGCCGAAGAGCGGGCCGCCGACGAAGATGCCGATGAGCGGGGACGCGCCGACCAGGCCCTCCATGAGGGTGGACAGGTGCAGGTCGGTGGTGAGGGCGGCCATGGCCATGCCGATGCCGCCGATGACGTAACCGTCGATGCCCTCGCCGATCTGGGTGGCGAGCTTCAACTTGGTGTGCAGACGGCGGCGTTCACGCACATGGTCGGGGGCTTGGATGGTGCTGGGCGGTGTCGCAGGCGTCGTTGCCATGTGCGGTCCTTGTCGTGAGCGGCGGGGCGGGTCGGGGACGGGGACGAGTATGGGGATGGGGACCCAGCTGGAGTTGGGATGCGAACGGCCAACCGGCGAAGCTCAGTTGGGCCAGTCCAGGGCGATGTACTGCGTCTCCAGGAAGGCTTCGATGCCCTCACGGCCGCCTTCCCGGCCGAGTCCGGACTGCTTGACGCCGCCGAAGGGGGCCGCGGGGTCGGACAGCAGGCCGCGGTTGACGCCGACCATGCCCGCCTCCAGGCGTTCGGCGAGGCGCAGCGCGCGGCCGACATCGCGGGAGCAGACGTACGAAGCCAGGCCGTGGACCGTGGCGTTGGCGCGGATCAGCACCTCGTCCTCGTCGGTGAAGGTGCAGATCGGCGCGACGGGGCCGAAGACCTCCTCGTGGAGGATGCGGGCGTCGTCGGGGACGTCGACGAGGACGGTCGCGGGGTGGAAGTGGCCGGGCTCGTCAGGGACCGTGCCCTGCGCGGCGATGCGTGCGCCGCGGCAGACCGCGTCGTCGACGAGGGAGCGGATCTTGTCGACGGCCGCCGCGTTGATCATGGGGCCGAGGGTCACGCCGTCCTCCAGGCCGGGCCCGGTGCGGACGGCGGACATCGCGGCGCCGAACTTCTCGGTGAACTCGGCGGCGACGTCGGCGTGGACGTAGAACCGGTTGGCGGCGACGCAGACCTCGCCGCCTCCGCGCATCTTGGCGTCCATCGCGCTCTGTACGGCCGCGTCGACGTCGGCGTCCGCGCAGACGACGAACGGGGCGTTGCCACCGAGCTCCATGGTCACGTTGACGACGTTCGCGGCGGCCTGCTCCAGCAGCAGTTTGCCGGTGGCGGTGGAGCCGGTGAAGGAGAACTTGCGGACGCGCTCGTCGCCGAGCCAGGCCGGGACGACCTCGGGTGCGCGGTCGGTGGGCAGGACGTTCAGCAGTCCCGCGGGCAGGCCGGCCTCGGTGAGCAGGACGGCGACCGCGAGAGCGGTGAGCGGGGTCTCGGGGGCGGGCTTGAGCAGGACGGGGCAGCCGGCCGCGAGCGCGGGGGCGATCTTGCGGGTGGCCATCGCGGCGGGGAAGTTCCACGGCGTCACGAAGGCGGTGACGCCGACCGGGTGCCGGCGGACGACGTGCCGGAAGCCGCCGCCCGGTGCGTCGCCGAAGGACGAGCCGATGCGGACGGCCTCCTCGGCGAACCAGCGGAAGAACTCGGCCGCGTAGCCGACCTCGGCCTGCGCGTCCCGGAGGGCCTTGCCGTTCTCCAGCACGATGAGGCGGGCGAGCGTGTCCTGGTGCCGGCGCATCAGCGCGAAGGTGTCGTGGAGGATCTCCGAACGGCGGCGGGCGGGCGTGGCCCGCCACTCGGCCGCGGCGGACTGCGCCGCCTCGATCGCCGCGCGGGCGTCCAGCGATCCAGCCGAGGAGACCTCCCGGATCGCCTCACCGGTGGCCGGGTCGTGCACGGGGTAGGTGCGTCCGTCGGCGGCCGGGAGCCAGCGGCCGCCGACGAGGAGATCGCCGTCCGCGAGCGGGGCCTTGGCCAACAGGTCGATGCCGGCGAGGTTCATGAGCTGCTCTTTTCTCCGTTCCGGACGAAGGCTCGTCCGATGCGCGGTGAATTTACGAGCGCGCCATGGGCCCGACAAGGCCACTCCTGCGGATCGCAACGCGGGTTGCTGTGAGGGCAACTCAGGGATCACGCGGGGCGTTACGGCGGTGGGGTCGGCTCGGCCCATGGCGTGTGGTCGGCAGCCCCAGCCAGCCTGGCCGCAACGTCAGGACCGGCCTGAACACCGCGCCTTCAGGTCGACCTCGCCCCCGAGATCAATCGGCCCCGCCCCCGAGACCAACGGGCGAGCGCTCACGTCATCCGTGCCCGCACCGTCGGCCGGCGTCGGGGCTCCCAGCCCAGCAGCATCGACACGCGCGCCGCCGCCCGGGCCGTCGTGCGGCCCGCCTCGTCCAGGCGGTCGCCCAGTCTCGACTTCGGGGCGGAGATGTTGATGGCGGCGACGACCCGGCCACGGAAGTCCCGTACCGGCGCGGACACGCCCACCAGGCCCTCCTCGAACTCCTCGCTCACGCGGACGTAGCCCTGCCGTCTGCCGTCCTGGATGAGGGCCCAGAGGTCCTGCACCGGCATCTCGCTGCTGGTGCCGAAGCGGACGTAGAGCTCGTCGGGGGTCGCGTCGGACAGCAGGACGCGGCCCGCGGACAGC
Source organism: Streptomyces sp. NPDC057616 (assembly GCF_042800575.1). Taxonomy (NCBI): domain Bacteria; kingdom Bacillati; phylum Actinomycetota; class Actinomycetes; order Kitasatosporales; family Streptomycetaceae; genus Streptomyces; species Streptomyces sp. NPDC057616. The sequence goes on along the minus strand of NZ_JBHVGU010000059.1, from coordinate 40,228 downwards.
TGCCAGGCGGGTACGCCGCGCCCCTCCCAGCCGTGGACGCGGAAGGAGTGGCCGGAGACCGACAGCAGGGTCAGCACCTCGCGGTCGCTGAGCACGCACAGGTGGCTGGTCTCCTCCAGGTCCGCCGACAGGGTGTGCATGACCGGCTCGGCGACGCGCACCAGGCGGCTCTCGGAGGTCCGGGCCACGAGGGAGAACAGACGCCAGCCGAGCCGGTACTCCAGGGTGTCCGGGTCGCGCTCGACGATGCCCTCGGCGGCCAGGGCCTTCAGCGCCCGCGAGACCTGGGTCTTCTCCCGGCCCACCAGCTGCGCGAGACGGACCACTCCGAGGCCGCCCGCCTCCTGCGCCTCGTCGGAGGCGAGGGCTTCCAGCAGGTCGATGTCACGGCGGAGGCCGTGGCCGCGCGCGGCGGCGGAGGAGTCGGTCACGGCCGTCATCGTAAGCCTCGGATCGCGACGAGGAACCACCAGGTCAGAGGGGAAGTTGTCAGCAGAGCAACCGGCATTTCGATTCCCGTGACCGCCTTGCGGGCGAGGTGCGCCAGACCTAGATTCGCCGCATCGGGCCGGATGAACTGCACCGAATGCGAGGTTCATCCCGCTCCCGCCGTACCCCCATGAATCACGCTTCCCAGGTCCAGGAGTTCCGATGCCCCCCTTTGCCGCGACCGCGCTGATCGGCGAGTCCTTCGTCGGTGACGGTGCGAACGCCGCGCACACGAACGTCGTGATCGGCCGCAAGGGCGGCCCGGTCGAGACGGCCTGGGCGACCGCGCTGGCCACGCCGAGCTCGGGGCACGTGCCGTTCATGACGGTCGTCCGGCCGTCGGTGCCGGTGAAGCCGCTGACCCTGTTCGTGAACAAGGCCGCCGCCGCGGGTGAGCTGCACGAGCGCGCCACCTGGGGGTCCGCCCAGGCCGGCCTCGCCCAGGGCGTCCTGGACGCCGTCGCCGAGGACCTGATCCCGGCCGGCCAGGCCGACGACCTGCTGATCATCGCCGCGGTGTGGGTCAACCCGGGCGTCGACGACCTCGACGTGTCCTTCCGCAACCAGCGTGAGGCGGCGTACGGCGCGATCCGGGCCGCCGTGACGGGCACGCCGTCCGTGGCCGACGCCCTGGACGCGGCGAAGGCCGGGCCCGCCAACCCCTTCTACGCCCCCTCCCCGGAGGCCCTGGTCCGATGAAGATCACCGACATCACGCTCGACCGCCTCCGCCTCGAACTGGACCCGCCGTTCCGCGCGGCCTGGGACCCCGAGCCGCGCCGCCACTTCGACGCCACGATCGTCCGCGTGCACACCGACGAGGGGATCACCGGCATCGGCTCCGGTGACCTCATGGACGGCTTCGACACCTACAAGCACCTGTTCGTCGGCGAGGACCCCCTCGACATCACGCGGCACGTCCGCGCGATCGAGACCGCCAACTTCCACGGCGCCCACTACTGGCCCCTGGAGGCGGCCCTGTGGGACGTGATCGGCAAGGTGCACGGCCGTCCGGTGGCGGAGCTGTTCGGCAACGCGGCCAAGAAGCTGCCCGCCTACGCCTCCTCCGGCGAGCTCAAGTCCCCCGAGGAGCGCGTCGCGACGGCGCTCAAGGTGCGCGAGGCGGGCTTTCGCGCGATGAAGATCCGCATCGACCGCGACCATGTCGACGAGGGCGTGGCGGCGGTGCGGGCCGTGCGCGAAGAACTCGGCGACGGCTTCGAGATCATGGTCGACCTCAACCAGTCCTGGCGGATGGCGGGCGACACCGCGCCCGCCTCCGACCTCGCCAGGACCCGCAGGACCATCGCCCGGCTCGCCGAACTCGACGTGTTCTGGGTCGAGGAGCCGCTGCCGTACGCCGATCTGGAGGGCTTCAAGCGGCTGCGCGCGGAGAACCCGGGCGTGCGCATCGCGGCCGGCGAGATGCACCACTCCCCCACCGAGCTGCTGCGCTACCTGGAGGAGGACGCGCTCGACATCTACCAGATGGACGTGGTGCTCGCGATCGGCATGCAGCGCGCCCGCACCTTGGCTGAGCTGGCACATCTGAAACACCGTCAGTTCACTCCGCACAGCTGGACCAACGGCATCGGCGTGCTCGCCAACCTGCACGTCGCCGCGGGCGTCGGCGGCGGCCCCTTCTTCGAGTTCCCCTACGACCCGCCCGGCTGGACCCCCGAGCGCCGGGACTTCATGCTCGCCGAGCCGGTCCGGGTCAACGCCGACGGCTGCCTGGAAGTGCCCGACCGGCCGGGCCTCGGCGTCGAACTGGACGAGGACGCGATCGACCGCTGGAGGATCAAGTGACGCACACCATCGACGAGTTGCTGGGGCGGTCGTACGAGGAGTGGCAGGCCGCGGCCGACAAACTCACCTTCGAGACCCGCCCGTTCGTCGACGGCGCCTTCGCCGACGCCACGTCCGGCGACAGCTTCCCCAGCGTCTCGCCGCGCGACGGCAAGGTGCTCGCCGAGGTGCAGGCGGCCTCCGCCGAGGACGTCGACCGGGCCGTACGGTCCGCCCGTGCCGCCTTCGAGGACGGGCGCTGGCGCGACCTCGCGCCCAAGGAGCGCAAGCGGATCCTGCTGCGCTGGGCCGAGTTGATCCTCGCCGACGCCGAGGAGCTGGCGCTGCTCGACACCCTGGAGATGGGCAAGCCCATCACCGAGTCGGTGCGGGTGGACGTGGCCAAGGCGGCCGAGACCATCGCCTGGTACGCGGAGGCGATCGACAAGTCCTACGACGAGATCGCGCCGACGCCGGGCGACGCGCTGGCCCTGATCACCCGGGAGCCGTTGGGGGTCGTGGGCGCGGTCGTGCCCTGGAACTACGCGCTGCTGATCGCCAGTTGGAAGCTCGGACCGGCGCTCGCCACCGGCAACAGCGTCGTGCTGAAGCCCGCCGAGCAGACCTCCCTCGCCGCGCTGCGGCTGGCCGCCCTGGCCACCGAGGCGGGACTGCCGGACGGGGTCCTGAACGTGGTGCCCGGCCGCGGCGAGGTCGCCGGGCAGGCGCTGGGCCGCCACCCGGAGGTGGACAAGATCGCCTTCACCGGCTCGGCGGAGGTCGCCCGGCTGTTCCAGGTGTACGCGGGCGAGTCCAACGGCAAGCAGGTCGCCGTCGAGGCGGGCGGCAAGTCGCCCCAACTGGTGCTGGCGGACGCCGACATCGAGGCCGCCGCCTCCGCCGTGGCGTGGGGCATCTTCTACAACGCCGGGCAGACCTGCAACGCCGGCTCCCGCGTCGTCGTGCACGCCTCCGTGAAGGACCAGCTCATGGACGCCGTACGGCGGATCACGGCCGACACCTTCCGCACCGGCGACCCGCTGGACCCCGCCACGGTGATGGGCCCGATCGTCGACGAGTCCCAACTCGCCAAGATCCTCGGTTACATCGAGCGCGGCCGGGCGGACGGCGCGACCGTGCTGTTCGGCGGCGGGCGCACCCTCGCCGGCACCGGCGGCAGCTTCGTCGAACCCACCGTCCTGGACGGCGTGGAGAACACCTCGGTCGTCGGCCAGGAGGAGATCTTCGGCCCGGTCCTCGCCGTGGTGTCGTACGACGGCGACGTCGACGAAGGCGTACGGCTGGCGAACCAGAGCGACTTCGGGCTGGTCGCCTCGGTGTGGACGCGGGACGTGACCGTCGCCCACCGCACCGCGAAGCGGCTGCGGGCGGGCACCGTATGGATCAACACCTTCGACGCCAGCGACGTCATCACGCCCTTCGGCGGCTTCAAGGCCACCGGCGCCGGCCGCGACAAGTCCCTGCACGCGCTGGACGCGTACACGGCGCTCAAGACCACCTGGATCAACCTGGGCTGAACGGCCCTTGCCCCCACCATCCACCACACCGCCACCTAGCGAGGACATTGATGAGGATCGGTTTCATCGGCCTGGGCAACATGGGACGCCACATGGCCCGCCACCTGATCCACGCGGGACACCTGGTCACCGTGCACGACACCCGGCCCGAGGCCGGCGTCGAGCATCTCGCGCTCGGCGCCCGCTGGGCGGACTCCCCCGCCGACTGCGCCCGGGACGCGGAGTTCCTGATCACGATGCTGCCCAACCCGCGCGTCGTGGAGGACGTGCTGCTGCGCGGCGGCGCCGCCGAGGCCCTTCCGGCGGGTGCGCTCTGGATCGACATGTCGACGTCCACACCGGCCGCGGCCGACCGGGTGGCGGCCGAGGTGCTCGATGCCCGCGCTGTGCGCCGCCTCGACGCGCCGGTCAGCGGCATGGCTCGGGGCGCCGACGCCGGGGCGCTGCAGATCTTCGTCGGCGGGCTCGACGACGACTTCCGGATCGCGCTGCCCGTCCTGGAGGCCATGGGTGACCCGGACCGCATCCTGCACGTCGGCCCGCTCGGCGCCGGCTACACGGTCAAGCTCATGATCAACCTGCTGTGGTTCAGCCACCTGGTCGCGTCCGCCGAGGTGCTCGCCATGGGCGTGAAGGCGGGCGTCGACCTGGGGGTGCTGCGCAGCTCGCTGCTGGCCAGCCCGGCCGCCTCCCACTTCCTGGAGAACGACATCATGTGCGTGCTCGCCGACGGCGACTACGACGACTCGTTCGCCATGGCGCTCGCCTGCAAGGACCTGGGCCTGGCCGTCGACCTCGGCCGCGACCTGGGCGTCTCCACCGAACTGTCCGCCCTGGTCGAGCAGATCTACCGCCGCTCCAAGGCCCAGCACGGCGAACTGTCGGGCGAGATGAGCCCGGTGCGGCTCTACGAGTCACTCGCCGGACAGGAGTTCCGGCTGCCCAACCCGGCCGCGGCACTGGACGACGCGGCCCTGACGGTCTGACATCCGACTTCACTGGAGCCGCACCCATGAACTCCCCCTCTCCCATGAGCATCGACGGCATCTGCCGTGTCGAATTCGGCCCCGGTCGCATCGACCGGCTCCCCGAGCTGATCGCGGCCACCGGACACGGGCGGGCCTTCGTCGTCACCGACCGCGGACTGCGCGCGGCGGGCGTCGCCGACCGCGTCCTCAAGACGCTGGACGCGGTCGGCATCGAGTACGCGGTGTACGACGACGTGGCGCCCAATCCGTCCACCGGCAACGTCGACGCGGGCGCGGCCCGGGCCCGCGCCTTCGGCCCGGCCGCGGTCGTCGCCCTCGGCGGCGGCTCGGTGCTGGACGCGGCGAAGGGCATCTCCCTGCTCGTCGGCAACCCGGACGCGGTGGCCGCCGACGCCGACCACCTCTGGGACGCGTCGGACGGACTGCCGCTCGTCGCGATCCCCACTACCTCGGGAACCGGCGCCGAGACCAACGGCTTCGGTGTCATCGAGGACGCCGAGGCCCACCGCAAGGTCTACCTCGGACACCCTTCGGTACGGCCGCAAGTGGCGCTGCTCGACCCGGAGTTGACGCTCGGGCTGCCCCCTGCCGCGACCGCCGCGACCGGGATCGACGCGCTGGTGCACGGCATCGAGTCGCTCGCCTCGCGCGGTGCGAACCCGTTCTCCGTCGCCTACGCCACGCAGGCCGTCACGCTGGTGAGCCGCGCGCTGCCGGCCGCGTACCGGGACGGTTCGGACCTCGACGCCCGCGCCGAGCTCATGATGGGCGCACATCTCGCCGGGCAGGCCCTCACCCTCTCCGGCCTGGGCCTCGTCCACGGCATCGGCCACGCCCTCACCGCACACACCGGCACTCCGCACGGAGTCGCGCTCGCCGCCGTACTGGAAGAGGTGATGGAGTTCAGCGCGCCCGCGGCCGGAGAGGCGTACGAGCAGGCGGGCCGGGCCATGCGCCTCGACCCGCCGGCCGACGGCGACTGGGCCCGCGCCACCGTGGCCGCCGTCCGGGAGATTTCGGCCGCCCTGGACATCAAGCGCCCGCTGCGCGACCTGGGCGCCGACCGCGCGCTGCTCCCGTCCATCGCGGCGGGCGCGGTCGCGGACGCGGTGACCAGGAACGCACCGCGGATTCCGGACGAGGCTCAGGTGCGGGAGATCCTCGAGCGGACGTACCAGGACGCGGCAGGCCCTTGCTGACGGACCGGCGCACGCTCTCACGCCCGACAGCCGGACGGTGGCGAACTCGTCGTCGCCGTCCGGCTGTCGGGCTTCCCGGTCACAGCAGGCCGATGTTGGTGAGTGGGAAGTTCCAGTCGCTGCTCTCCACGTCGCCGCGGCCGTCATGGGGCACGGCAGGTGCGGCGAACAGCACCAGGCCCGCGACGGCAGCGGCCAGGACGGCGACGACACGACGCTTCACGGTTCCTCCTCGACGACGACAGTCCCGATCACCCTGCGCCGAGCCGGCCGTCCCGCCGGCCCGGACACGCCGCCCGGCCTGCGGATTCAGTCGCCCGGTGGGGCGCGGCGCCGTACCGACGGCGGTCGAAAATCTCTGGCGTGCGGGCGGGCCGGAATGGAGACTCGTCCCATGTCTGACATGGGGTCGTTCCGGGACGCGGTCATCGCCTGGGCGGCCGGTGGGTCCGGCGACGCCGCACGTGAACTGGCGGCGCGGTTGCCCGTCCGGACCGCCGTCCTGCTCGAAGGGCCGAGTGATGTCGCCGCGGTCGGTGCGCTGGCAGCGCGGCGCGGCCGGGACCTGGCGGACGAGGGGGTGTGCGTCCTGCCGATGGGCGGTGCGATGAGCGTCGGGCGCTTCGTCCGGATCCTCGGACCGGCCGGACTCGGCCTCCGCCTCACGGGACTGTGCGACGAACGGGAGCGCCCCTTCTACGCCCGCGCGCTGGCCGAGGCGAGCCCGGCGCGGCAAGGGTTCTTCGTCTGCGCGGCGGACCTGGAGGACGAGCTGATCCGCGCGCTGGGCGTGACGCGGGTCAAGCAACTCGTGCGGGAGGAGGGCGACGAGCGGGCCCTGCAGACGTTCCTGCGCCAGCCGGCCCAGCAAGGCCGTACCTCGCAACAGCAGTTGAGGCGCTTCTTCGGCACGAAGAAGGGCCGCAAGATCCACTACGGCCGCGTCCTCGTCGAGGCCCTCGACGCCGACCGGGTCCCGGCGCCACTGGACGGTCTGCTCGCCGGGGTCTGACCGAAGTCCGACCCGGGCTCACCCTCGCGCCCATACCCATGCCCTTCGGGAGGCGTCGTACGGCGGTTCCGGGGCACACGATGAGGCATCACCGGGCACTGCGGGCCTTCGCGCGGCACGACGCGAGGCGAGGCGGGCCAAGTGCCCGGTGCCGCGGGCCGGCCGGGTGGAACGAGGTGCTGATCGTGAACGAACGGAACGAACCCGACGACACAATTCTCACACCGCACGAACGGCTCACGCTGCGGCACATCGAGGCCGACCTCATCAGCGACCGGCGCCTGGTCCGGCGCATGGGCCAACTGCGCGGGCCTCGCCCATGGCGCCGGCTGGCGCTGTCGGTGGCGATGCTGACCTGCGCCTCGCTGTTCCTCGCGGTGCTGGGCATCCGTACCTCGGACCCGGCCGTCATATGGAGCTTCGCCGCACTGTGGCCCTTCACGGTGCTGCAGGCCTTCCGGCTGCTGTGCCGGATGAGCAGCACCCGGGACCGATTCACCTCGTGGCTGTGAACTCGCCGATTCCGCACCCGCCGCCGTGCCCTCCCGCGGAAGGCGCCCTGCGCCTCATGACGTAGCCCCGCGTGCACCGTCGCGAGACGGGCACTCGGCGCCCATGAACGCCGAGACGAACATCCAGGGGTCGTACTGGCTCGAGACCGCGCAGTACGGCGAGGCCACTTCCCCGCCGTCGGGAGACATCCGTGTCGACGTCGCCGTCATCGGCGGCGGCATCGCGGGGCTGAGCACGGCCTGGGAGCTGGTCCGGCGGGGGCGTGCCGTGGCCGTGCTGGAGGCGGACCGGATCGCCGCCGGGGTCACCGGGCACACCACCGCCAAGCTCAGCGCTCAGCACACGCTCGTCTACGACCGCCTGCGCCGCACCCGCGGCCCCGAGGGCGCTCGGCTCTACGCCCGCTCGCAGACCGCGGCGATCGAGCACGCCGCCGAGATCGTCGACGAGCTCGGCATCGACTGCGAGTGGGAGGAGGCGGCAGCCTTCACCTATGCCGAGGACCGGCGGCACGTGGGACACCTGCGCGCCGAGGCGGAGGCGGCGCGCGAGGCGGGGCTGCCGGCCGACTTCGTCACCGCGTCGGAGCTGCCCTTCCCGATCGCCGGCGCGGTTCGCGTGAGGGACCAGGTCCAGTTCCATCCCTGCAAGTACCTGCTGGCGCTCGCGGAGGACCTGCGCCGACGTGGCGGAGCGATCTACGAGGGCACGCGCGTCGTCGGGCTCTCCGAGGGCGAGCCCTGCGTGCTGAAGACCGACGCGGGCGTGTCGGTGCGCGCCGACGACGTGGTCGTCGCCACGCACTACCCCGTCTTCGACCGCGCCCTGCTCTTCACCCGGCTCTCCCCGCGCCGCGAACTGGTCCTGGCCGGCACCATCGACGAGGAGCAGGCGCCGCGCGGCATGTACATCACGCCGGAGCGGTCCACCCGGTCCGTGCGCAGCGCGCCCTACCGGGACGGCAAGCGCCTGCTGGTCGTCACCGGGGAACACATCACCCCCGGTACGGCCGACGTGGAAGCGCACTTCGCCCGGCTGTCCGCCTGGGCCGCCGACCGGTTCACAGGGTTCACGATCACCCACCGCTGGGCCACGCAGGACAACGACTCCACCGACTCCGTGCCGCTCGTCGGGCCGATGCGCGCCGGCAGCCATCACACGTACGTGGCTACGGGGTTCGGCGGCTGGGGGCTGAGCGGCGGCATCATGGCGGGCCGCCTGATCAGTGACCTCGTCGACCAGCGCGAGGTCGAATGGGCCGGCCTCTACGATCCGCGCCGCCTTGCCCCGGTGGTCCGCGAGGGCACCACCTTCCTGAAGAACCAGGCGAAGGTGGCCCGGCACTTCGTCGGCGACCGTCTGGCGTCCCTGACGGGTCCTACCTCGCCCGAGGACATCGCGCCGGGCGACGGTGCGGTGGTGCGGGTGGGCGCGCGGCAGTGCGCCGTCCACCGGGACGAGAGCGGGGAGCTCCACGCGGTCTCGGCCTGCTGCACCCATCTCGGCTGCCTGGTGGCGTTCAACCGTGCCGAACAGGCGTGGGAGTGCCCGTGCCACGGCTCGCGGTTCGCGCCGGACGGCAGCATTCTGCAGGGCCCCGCCGTTCGGCCGCTGGAGCGGCGCGACATCTGAAGCGCGCCGTACGCACGCGCTCCATCCGTGTCTACGCGCCACCCTCAGGCGCGCCACCCGTCCCCCGCCCCCTCCGAACCCGTGACGTGGAGGATCAGCAGGGCCAGGTCGTCGGGGCAGTCGGCGGCGTGGCGGATCAGGGCGTCGGCCATGACGTCCGGGTCCTCGGGGTCGGTGCGGGCGACCAGGTCGGCGAGTGCGGCGATGGCGTCGTCCAGGTCGACGCCGGGCCGTTCGACGAGTCCGTCCGTGTAGAGCACGAGGACGCAGCCGGGGTGCAGCGGGAACTCGACCGCCGGGTAGTCCGCCTCGCGCTCGATGCCCAGGAGCAGCCCGGGCGGGGGCCGCAGGACGACGGTGCGGCCGTCGGCGTGCCGCAGCACGGCGGGCGGGTGCCCGGCGCTGGACAGACAGGCGGCCTGGCGGGCGAGGTCCAGGTGCGCGTAGAGGCAGCTGGCGAACCGGCCCGCGTCCAGCTCGACGAGCAGGCGGTTGGTCCGCGCGAGCACGTCGCCCGGGGAGGCGCCGGCGGCGGCGTGGCCGTGCACGGCGGTGCGGACCTGTCCCATGAGTGCCGCCGCGTCGATGTCGTGTCCCTGGACGTCACCGATCGCGGCCGCCATGGTGCTGTCGGTCAGGCGGATGAGGTCGTAGAAGTCCCCGCCCACCTCCACCCCGTGCCCGGCCGGCTGGTACCGGGCGGTGACGCGCAGCCCGGGCAGGGAGGGCAGGTGCCGCGGCAACAGGGCGGCCTGGAGCTGGCGGGCGACGGCGAACTGGGTGTCGTAGAGGCGGCCCCGTTCGAGGGCCTGGCCGACGAGCCCCGCCAGCGCCATGAGGGCGGCGCGCTCGGCGGGCGCGAAGTGCTGTGGCCGGTCGTAGGCGAGGACGAGCGAGCCGACGGGCCTGCCGGAGGCGATCAGCGGCAGGAACGCCCAGGACACCTTGTCGTCCAGGTGGACGGCGTCGGGGTACGAGCGCCGCAGCTCCTCGAAGCGGCTGAAGAAGTGCGGGCTGCCGCTCTCCATCACGCGCAGGGCGGGTGTGTCGGCCGTGAGCGGGAGGTTGTCGAAGCGCGCCAAGATGTCGGGGTCGTAGCCGCGGTGGCCGAGGATGCGCAGCCGGCCGTCGCGCGGCGCGTTGACGGCCATGGCCGTCGCGCCGAGGGCGGGCATGAGCTGGTCGGCGGTCTGCTCCACGACGTCCTGGACGCCGACGGCCTCGGTGAGCGTCGCGGCCAGGTGCATCAGGTGGTAGAGGAATCCCGCCCGGCCCGGTCCGCCGGCGGCGGGGGCCGCCCGCCCGGCGATGTCGGCGGTGGGCGCCGCGGAGCCGGCCGGCAGTTCGTCCCGCGGGTCGCGGTCGCTGCGGGTGATCCGCACGCTCATGCCGGAGGCGTCCGGGTAGAGCGCGAAGGCCAGCGGCGTGTCCGGCGGGCGCACGGCACGGAAGGTGGTGGGCCGCTCGCTCACCACCGCGGCCCGGTAGCGGTCCTCGATCTCTGCGACGTCCATCCACGGCAGCGCCTCCCAGGGCAGCGCGCCGAGCAGGGAGCCCGCCTCGGCGCCGAGCAGCCTGGCCGCCTCGGGCGTGACGAAGGTGAAGCGGCCGGTGTCGTCGAGCGCGCACGCGCCTCCCGGCAGCCGGGCGATGAACGCCGCCGCCTCGCCCCCTACGGCCGGCGCGGCCCGGGCGCGCGAGGGGTGGGGCAGGGTCCGCGGCTCACCCGGCGGGCGCGGACCGTCGCGAAGGCCCGCGTCCTCCAGCAGCCCGCCCAGCCGGCGGCAGCCGTTCTCGACGACCGCGCGCTCGGCGCCGCTCAGCCGGGCCGGATGCGCGGCCGGCCACAGCAGCACCAGCCCGCCGACCACCGTGTTCCGGGCGGTGATCGGCGCGGCGGCCAGCGCGAAGGCGTACGGGAGCACGAGGGACGTACGCGGATAGCGGCGGGCCATCTCCTCCATGTCGCCGACCCAGACGAGGCGCCCGGCCCGTACGGCGTCGGCCACCGGGACCGCGTCGGCGAGCCCCACGCGGGTCCAGGGAACGGCCATTTCACGCGGTGTCCCGGTCAGCGCCACCAGCCACAGGGCGTCGCCGTCCTTCGGCAGGACATAGAGCAGGCCGCGGGACGCGCCGCAGTCCCGGACGACGTCCAGCAGCGAGGTGTCGACCGGCTCCGGTGCGACATCCGGCGTGGCCTGCTTCTGGCTCACAACGCCTCCCGGCGCACTGGGGACTCCGCCTTCCGAATCACCGAGTTCCCGGGAAGTGCCACGGGAAGCAGAGAGACGGCGTGCCCCCTCACCGTTAGCTTCGCGCTTCGGCCGGGTACTCGCCAGCGCGTCGCCCGCGTTCCCCGGAACCGCGCAACGCTCCGCAGGAGGCACCGTGCACGCACTCGTCGTGATCGACATGATCAACACCTACGATCACGAGGACGCCGAGCTGCTGCTGCCCTCCGCGGAACGCGTGGTGCCCGTCGTGGCGGACCTGATCGCCCGGGCCCGGGACGCGGACGTGCCGATCGTCTACGCGAACGACAACTTCGGCTCGTGGCGCTCCCATCAGGGCGAGATCGTGGACAAGGCGCTGGCCACGTCGCACCGGCACCTCGTCGAGCCGCTGCGGCCCGACGACGACTCGATGTTCGTGCTCAAGGCGCGGCACTCCGTCTTCTACGAGACCCCGATGTCCTACCTCCTGTGGCGCCTGGGCGTCGATCACGTGGTGCTCAGCGGCCAGGTCACCGAGCAGTGCGTCCTCTACTCCGCCCTGGACGCGCACATCCGCCACCTGGAGGTCACGGTGCCCAAGGACGCCGTCGCCTCCATCCACCCCCGCCTCGGATCCGCGGCCCTGGAAATGATGGAGCGCAACATGGGCGCCCGTGTCGTCGCGGCGAAGGAGATCGACTTCGCCTGAGCACCAGGGGTCTGGGTGGCCGACCACGCGGCCCTCGGCGTCGGCGCCGAGGGTGATCATCGTCATCGCATTCAGCCCCTCACTCCGGGGCACCCGGCCCCTCTGCAAGATTTCGCGCTACTTTCCGCGACACGGAGAAGGCGGGGCCGGAACCGGATGACATGGACGTCGGAGATGACGCGGACCGCGGGCGCGCGATGGTCGGGGGCCGCAGAGGGCGTCCGCCGCGCGTGGCGAGGACCGTGCAGGGAACGGGATCTCGCCGCGCAGGCGCTGAAGGCCGCGTTCGCGGCGTGGCTGTCCTGGGCGGTGGTCGGCTGGTGGCTCCAGGCACCCATGGCCTACATGGCGCCCTGGGTGGCGATCCTGCTCGTCGAGTCGACCGTCTACCAGTCCGTCGCCCACGCGCTGCAGCAGCTGGCGGCGATCGCGGCCGGAACCATGGTGGCCACCGGCCTGATCCTGCTGATGCACAACAGGATCGGCGTCATGGGCCTCGTACTGCCCCTGGTCGTCCTGCTCAGTTCGTGGTCACGCCTCGGCCGGCAGGGGATCTACACGGCCACCGGCGCCCTCTTCGTCCTCACGGACACCCAGGTCAGCCTGTCGGCGTCCGGGTTCCGGATCGCCGAGGCCGCCTTCGGAGCGGTGGTCGGCATCGCCGTCAACGCGCTGATCCGGCCGCCCGTCTATCTGCGTGACGCCCGCGCCTCGCTCGGCGAGGCCGCCCACGAGACGGCGGAGATCCTCGACGCGCCGGCCCGGTGCCTGCTCGACGGGCGGTGGGGCGAGGACGAGGCGAACGACTGGCACCAGCGGGCCCTGCATCTCAAGCACCTGGTGGCGGAGTGCCGGTCGGCCGTCGGCTGGAGCAGGGAGAGCCTGTGGGGCAACGTGCGCCGCCGCACCCTCGCCCAGTCGCTCCCGGGCAAGGACCACGAGGAGGTGATGGTGGTGCTGGAGTACGCCGCCGTGCACACCACGGAACTCACCCGCACCCTGCTCGAGGCCGCCACCGAGGACCGGCAGGAACGGTGGTCCCGGCTGCCCCTGGTCCGCGGTTATGCCGGCTTCCTGACCCGGGCGGCGGAGCTGGTGCGGCTCTACGCGCGCAGCGGCTTCGGCGCCGAGCGGCACGACGATCTCCGGGAGGCCGCCGCGGCGATGCGTGCCGCCGTGGACGATCTGCACGGGCTGGCGCCGGACCCCCTGCGCGACCGGCCTCAGGAAGCCTCCGCGTACTTCGCCCTCCTGCTCCAGGCGCAGCGGCTGGCCGGACACCTCGAATCCGCGGCCCGGCAGGAGCCCGCCGGCGGACGTGTCTGAGCCGGCGGTGGGACACAGCCGTCCACGTCAACGCCTGGGAACGGGAACCGTCGTGGATCCGCACTACGGGTTACACCCGCAGCGCTTCGGGAACCCGGGGGGCACGACAAACGAGACCCCGGCGCCGTTCGACACGGCGGACCTCGGCCTGACCGGCCGAGTGCTTCTGCGGCAGAGAGAAGTTGAAGCGCCATGACCCCGCGCACCACGAGGAAGCAAGCCCTGGGTAGTTCCGAGATCGGCCGGGCGACGTCCCGCCATCTCCACGAGAAGGGCATCCGGACGTGTGTCGCCCGTGTCGAGGACCGCAGCGCCTCGCCCGCGGCACACACGAGCGCCGACTGGAACAGCGCCAGGGGCGAGGGCTGACCCGCCCGTGCCGGGCGATCATGTGTCCCCGCCGGGACAAGGCGCCGGGCCACGGCCGGATCACATGCCTGCGACAGGTATTCGGTCATCGGCGCACGTGAGGAGCTTCTCGTGCCAGGCGCCCGGAACAACCGCACGGCCTCGACGGCACGGTCGACGTGGCGACATCCGAAAACCGTGGGGACCTCCCGCGCGAGCGGCCGCGAAAACGGCCGGGTCCTGCGCGCCGAAGGTACTGCGCGCGACGGGGGGCCCGACGATGCGCTCTGACGTTCCCGGGCGGCCGCACGGCCGTGAGCCGTTCGAACCGGAGGACCGGCTGCGCGTCTCCCAGGCGCTGGCGACCGTGGCCAGGGGTCTCGCCCCCGACCGGATACCCGCGGCACTGTGCCGCGCGTGTGTGGCCCTGCTCCCCGTCACCGGGGCCTCCGTGTCGATCTCGGGCGGCGCGACCGTACGTGCCACCTGGTGCGCGAGCGACACGACCGCGGCGCGCCTGGCGGAAGCGCAGTACACCCTGGGCGACGGCCCCTGCCACTCCGCGATCCAGCAGGCGACGGCCATGCTCGCCGCGGACCTCACCACGGCGCCGGACTCCGGTCGCTGGCCCGTCTTCGCCCATGAGGCCGTCGCACTGGGCGTGCGGGCGGTGTTCTCGCTGCCGCTCGGCGCGGAGGGCGCCGCGATCGGCACCCTCGACCTGTACCGCCGCTCCCCCGGCGAGCTGTCGGAGCGCGAGTTGCGGATCGCGTCGTGGACACGGGACGCCGTCACGTTCGCCCTCACGAACCTGCACGCCTGCGCCCGCGCGGCCGGACAGGCGGCCGCGGAAGAGGAGCGCGCGTCATGGCTGGAGGCCTCCGAGGCCGATCACGGCGAGGTCTACCAAGCGGTCGGCATGGTGATGGTGCAGCTGAACCTGGCCCCCGAAGAGGCCCTGGACCGGTTGCGAGCGCGGGCCTTCACCCAGGGCCGGACGGTCACCGAGGTGGCGCGGGACGTCATCGCCCGCAAACTCCGCTTCGCCTCCGAGCCGGACACCGGCCTGGAGGACGCGGCCCACCGGGACGCCTGCGACGACGGCCGCGAGGACGACCGGTGAGGATCCCCGAACGCATACGGACCGCGCCCGGGCTGCTCGCCGAGAAGCACGCCGTACGGAAGGCCCGTTCCGTACGGCGTCGGCTCCGGTTTCCTGCCATCATCGACGGGAGTGGCTATGTGGAAGCGCAGGAAGAAGACCGCGAACCCCAGGCCGGCCCTCCCCCTGGAGCTCTGCGACCTCTGTGGCCAGGTCTTCCCGGAGCAGGAGGCGGTGCTCTGCCACGTCCCCGACTCCTCCGCCGTCGCCCCCGAGCGCCCCTGGTCCGACGGGCTGCGCCGCCTCACGGCCTGCGGTGAGGCCCATCTCGACACGCTCAGGGAGCGCTATCGCCGGCGCCCCTACGTCCAGGAAGAGCTCTGGGCCGCGAAGATCGACCGCGTGCTGATGCACGGGCCCTCCGCCCTCCCCCTGGAGCAGCTCGCCTGCCGGACCGGCCTGCACGCGCCGGAGATCCGCCGCGCGGTCGCCTGGCACAACGAGCACCTCCCCCCGCTTCCGTAGACAGGCACCAGGCGCGGGCCCTCGCCCGCCGTGGCGTGTCGATCGACCGGTTCTGGGCACTGGGAGACGATGAACCTCCTCGGGCAGCCGGAAACGGGTGGAGGAAGCGGGAGCCGGATGGAGCCGGAGAGCGGGTCGACGACGACGAACGCCGCGCAGCACAGCATGGATGCCGCGTCCGCCGTGCCCGATCACGACGTGCGGCGGCTGATCCCGCGCACCGACGTCCTGCTCCGCGAGCCCCGGCTGGCCGAGGCCGCTCAGCGGCTCGGTGCGCCCGTGGTCAAGGCGGCGGTGCGGGAGGCGCAGCGGCTCGCGCGGGCTGGCCGGCTCGCGCCGGAGGGCGTCGCCGACGAGGCGGTCGCGCTGCTGCCGGATTCCGCGTGCGGGCTGCGTGCGGTGATCAACGCCACCGGAGTGCTGCTGCACACCAACCTCGGCCGCGCCCCGCTCTCGGACACGGCCCGTCGCGCGGTGTGCGAGGCCGCGGGCCCGACCGACGTGGAGCTCGATCTGGCCACGGGCGTACGGGCCCGTCGCGGGCGTACGGCGCTACGGGCGCTGCACGACCGGGTGCCGGCGGCGGGGGCCGTGCACGTCGTCAACAACGGTGCCGCCGCGCTGGTTCTCGCGGCGACCGCGCTCGCGGCCGACAAGGAGATCGTCGTCAGCCGCGGGGAGATGGTGGAGATCGGGGACGGCTTCCGGCTGCCGGATCTGCTGGTCTCCACGGGCGCGCGGCTGCGCGAGGTCGGCACGACCAATCGCACGACCGTCGACGACTACGCCGCGGCGGTCGGGCCGGACACGGGCTTCGTGCTGAAGGTGCACCCGTCCAACTTCCTCATCACCGGTTTCACCCGCGCCGCGGAGGTCGCCGAACTGGCCCGGCTGGACGTGCCGGTCGTCGTCGACATCGGCTCCGGGCTGCTCGCCCCGCACCCGCTGCTCCCGGACGAGCCGGACGCCGAGACGCAGCTGCGTGCCGGCGCCTCGCTGGTCACCGCGAGCGGCGACAAGCTGCTCGGCGGCCCGCAGTGCGGGCTCGTGCTGGGCGACGAGGATCTGGTACGGGCCCTCGCCCGGCACCCCCTCGCCCGCGCCCTGCGCGTGGACAAGCTGACGCTGGCCGCCCTGGAGGCCACCCTCGCCGGTCCGCCCACCCCCACCGCGGCGGGGCTGACCGCCGACCCGGCGGACCTGCGCGCCCGGGCCGACAAGCTCGCCGCCGCGCTCGGTGCGGACGGTGTCGACGTCCGCGTGGTCGAGAGCGACGCGACCGTGGGGGGCGGCGGCGCGCCGGGGGTCACCCTACCGAGCGCCGCACTGTCGCTGCCGGAGCCCTTCGCGGCAGCTCTGCGCACCGGACGGGTCCCGGTCGTCGGGCGGTTGGAGGCGGGCCGCTGTCTGCTCGACCTGCGGGCGGTGCCGCCCGAGGACGACGAGCGGCTGGGCGCAGCGGTGCGCGCGGCGGCGAAGAGGTAGGGGGCGGACGTCATGCGGGTGCTGGCCACCGCCGGGCACGTCGACCACGGGAAGTCGGCCCTGGTCCGGGCGCTGACCGGCATGGAACCGGACCGCTTCGAGGAGGAACGGCGCCGGGGGCTCACCCTCGACTTGGGCTTCGTGTGGACCCGGCTCGGCGTGGACGGCGAGCATCTGGCCTTCGTGGACGTGCCCGGCCACGAGCGGTTCGTGGCGACCATGCTCGCGGGGGTCGGGCCGGTGCCCGCGGTGCTCTTCGCGGTCGCCGCCGACCAGGGCTGGCAGCCCCAGTCCCAGGAGCATCTGGCGATCCTCGACGCGCTCGGCGTGCGGCACGCCGTCCTCGCGGTGACCCGCAGCGATCTGGCCGACCCGGCTCCCGTGCTGGCGGATGCGCTCGAGCGGACGGCCGCCACCTCGCTCGGTGCCGTGCGCGCCGTCGCGGTCAGCTCGGTGACCGGTGCCGGTCTCGACGAACTGCGCTCCGAGCTAAGGAAGTTGGCGGCTTCCCTGCCCGTTCCGCCCGCCGATGCCGATGTACGGCTGTGGCTGGACCGGGCGTTCACGGTGCGCGGCCACGGCACCGTGGTCACCGGCACGCTCGGCTCCGGCACCCTGCGCGTCGGGGACCGGCTGGTCACCGGGGACGGTGCGGCCGTGCTGCGGGTGCGCGGGCTTCAGTCGCTGCACCAGGACCGGGACGCCGTCAGCGGCGTGGCGCGCGTGGCCGTCAATGTGCACGGGACCGGCGCCGACGCCCTCCGGCGCGGAACCGTCCTGCTGGCCCCCGAGCGCTGGCTGCGCACCGGGCTCGTCGACGTCCGGATCACCGGGGAGTCCGCGGCCGACCTGCCGCGTTCCGTCACCCTCCACATCGGCACCGCCGCCGTCCCGGTGGGCGTCCGCCCGCTGGGCGAGGACACGGCCCGGCTGACCCTGAGCCGGGAACTGCCGCTGCGGGTCGGCGACCGCGCGGTGCTGCGCGAGCCCGGAAGCGGGCGGGTGCCCAGCGCCGCGACCGTGCTCGACGTCCGTCCGCCCCGGCTCGCCCGGCGCGGCGCGGGACACGCCCGGGCGGCGGAGCTCACGACCATGACCGGCACACCGGACGGAGCGCAGGAACTGCGGCGGCGCGGGCTGATCCGGCGCTCGGAGCTGCTCGCGATGGGCGTGCCGGTGCCGGCCGCACCCGTCGCCGGTGACTGGCTGGCCGACCCCGCGCACTGGGCACGGCTCGGCGAGCGCCTCGTGGACGAGGTGGAACGGCACGCCAAGGAGCACGCCCTCGATCCCGGGCTGCCCACGGAGGCCGCCCGCCGCCTGCTGGACCTGCCCGACCGGTCGCTGGTCGACGCGCTCGCCGCGGCCACACCCGAACTCCCCGTACGACAGGGCCGGTTGTACGCGGTCGGCAGCCTGCGTCCGTCGCTGCCGCCCGCCGTCGAGGCGGCCGTGGAAGCCGTCCGCGCGGATCTGGCGAGGACGCCGTTCCGTGCGCCCGAGGCCGGCCGGCTCGCCGGTCTGGGGCTGGACCGCAAGGCGGTGGCCGCCGCGGAGGCGGCCGGAGCGCTGCTGCGGGTCGCCGACGGGATCGTGCTGCTGCCGGGCGCGGACGCGCGGGCCGCCGCGATGCTCGCCCGGCTGCCGCAGCCGTTCACGCTGAGCGAGGCGCGCAAGGCGCTGGACACCACCCGCCGGGTCGCCGTGCCGCTGCTGGAGCGTCTGGACGCGCGGGGATACACGGAGCGCGTGGACGACCGGCTGCGGCGCTGCGCCCAAGGGCCGGGGAGCGGAGGCGGACGGGAATCGAACCCGCCTGCCCGAGATCCTCGGGCACCTCGGTTTTGAAGACCGGGAGGGCCACCAGGCACCCACACGCCTCCACCGACCGCAAGGCTAGTTCCCCGGGAGATCGATGTGACACCGACGATCCGCCAAGAGGCCGTACGGCTGACCCAGTTCGCGCACGGCGGTGGGTGCGCGTGCAAGATCCCGCCGGGAGAGCTGGAGGAGGTCGTCGGCGGTCTCACGGCTCCCTCGCTCCCCGGCGCGGACAGCCCGCTGCTGGTCGGGCTCGCCACCGGTGACGACGCGGCCGTGGTCACGCTGCCCGGGCAGGAGGGCGCGGCAGTGGTGACCACCGCCGACTTCTTCACACCCGTCGTCGACGATCCGTACGACTGGGGCCGTATCGCCGCGGCCAACGCGCTGTCCGACGTGTACGCGATGGGCGGGCGGCCGCTCGTCGCCGTCAACCTCCTGGCCTGGCCCCGCGACCGGCTGCCGTTCGACCTCGCCCGCGAGGTGCTGCGCGGCGGCCTCGACGTCGCCACGGCGGCGGGCTGCCACATCGGCGGCGGGCACAGCGTCGACGACCCCGAGCCCAAGTACGGGATGGCGGTCACCGGGGTCGCCGATCCGGCGCGGCTGCTGCGCAACGACACCGGACGCGCCGGCCTGCCGCTGTCCCTGACCAAGCCGCTGGGGCTGGGCGTGCTCAACAACCGGCACAAGGCCACCGGCGAGCGGTTCGAGCAGGCGATCGCCACGATGACGGCGCTGAACCGCGACGCGTCCGCCGCGGCCCTGGCCGCGGGGGCGACCTGCGCCACCGACGTCACCGGCTTCGGCCTTCTCGGGCATCTGCACAAGCTGGCGCGCGCCTCGGGCGTGACGGCGGTGCTGGACACGGCCGCCGTGCCGTATCTGGACGGCGCACGGGAGGCCGTACGCGACGGGTATGTCAGCGGTGGCACTCGGCGCAACCTGGAGTGGGTCGCGCCGTACACCGACTTCGGGGACACGGACGCCGATACGCGGCTGCTGCTCGCCGACGCACAGACCTCCGGCGGACTGCTGGTGGCCGGGGAGGTCCCGGGGGCGCCGGTGATCGGTGAACTCGTGCCGGGCGGAGCCCACTCGATCGTGCTGAGGTGAGCGCGGCGCCCGCTGAACCGGGCCGCCGCGATCAGGGCTCCGTGCCCGTGTGCTCGTCGATGCCCGCCCGTGCCCGGTACTCGCGCACGAGGCGGAGCGACGCCTCGCCGCGTGGGCGCCGGCCGGGCCGGATGTCCACGGCGAAGGCCTTGCTCTCCTGGATGTGCGTGTTGGGGTCGAGGGAGAGGTGCAGCAGTTCGTTGGCCGCGTCGCCCGTGCTGTAGCCGTTCGGGCCCCAGTGGTAGGGCAGCCCGACCTGGTGCAGCCGGCGCCCCTGCACGGTCAGTGGGGCCATCCGGTCGGTGACCAGGACCCGTGCCTCCACCACGCCGCGCGCGCTGACGATCGTCGCCCAGCCGATGTGCTCCAGACCGCGCTCCGCCGCCAGTTCGGGCGAGACCTCGCAGAAGAACTCCGGTTGCAGTTCCGCGAGATACGGCAGCCAGCGCGACATGCCGCCGGCCGTGTGGTGCTCGGTGAGGCGGTAGGTGGTCGCCACGTACGGGAACACCTGCGAGCCCGGTTCGGTGCCGCTGGGCTGGTAGCGGTTGTCGGGGTGCGGCGGGAGCAACTGCCGTACCGGATTACGCTGTTGACGGTAGACCAGGTTGGGGAACGGCGAGTCCTGCGGTTCGTAGTGCGCCGGCAGCGGGCCGTCGGTGATCCCGGAGGGCACGTACAGCCATGCCTTGCCGTCGGCCTGCATGATGAACGGGTCCTGGCCGGACAGGGCCTCCCCGGCCGTCGCGTCCGGCGGCGGCTCGTAGTGCGGGGACTTGGTCGGCTTGAAGTCGGGGACGTCGTGGCCGACCCACTTCTCCTCGTCCTCGTCCCACCACACCAGGGCCTTGCGCTCGCTCCATGGTCTGCCGTCGGGGTCGGCGGAGGCACGGTTGTAGAGGATGCGCCGATTGGCCGGCCAGGCCCAGGCCCAGTCCTTCGCCACCCAGTTCTGCTCCTTGCCGGGCGTGCGGCGGGCCGCCTGGTTGACGCCGCCGGCGTAGACCCCGCAGTAGATCCAGCAGCCGCAGGCGGTGGAGCCGTCGTCCTTCAACTCCTCGTAGGAGGACAGGGGTTCGCCCGCGGCGTCGTGGCCGTTGATCTCGGCGAGCACGGCCTCCGCGTCGGGTTCGGCCAGCTCGCCCCTGACCGGGTAGTCCCAGGTCAGGTCGAGCAGCGGCGCGTCCATGGCGTCGGTGGAGCCGGCCAGCTTCTCGCGGATGATCCGTCCGAGGTGGTAGGTGAACCACAGGTCGCTGCGGGACTCCCCCGGCGGCGGCACGGCCTGGTGGTGCCACTGGAGCAGCCGCTGGGTGTTGGTGAAGCTGCCGTCCTTCTCGGTGTGCGCCGCGGCCGGCAGGAAGAACACCTCGGTGCCGATGTCCTCGGTGCGCATCTCGCCCGTCTCGATCTCCGGGCCGTCCTGCCACCAGGTGGCCGACTCGATCAGGGAGAAGTCCCGTACGACGAGCCAGTCCAGGTTGGCCATGCCCAGGCGCATCAGCTTGGCGTTGGCGTTGCCGACCGCCGGGTTCTCACCGAACACGAAGTAGCCCTTGCAGACACCCTCGATCTGGGCCATGGCGGTCTCGTAGGCGGAGTGTGAGCCGGTCAGGCGCGGCAGGTAGTCGAAGCGGAAGTCGTTGTCGGCGGTGGCGGCCTCGCCCCAGTACGCCTTGAGCAGGCTGACCAGGTAGGCGCGCATGTTGCCCCAGTAGCCCTTGCGGGCCGCCTCCGCCTGGACGAACGCGTCCAGGTCCTCGTTCTTGTGGGCGTGCGGCATGGGGATGTAGCCGGGCAGCAGGTTGAACAGGGTGGGGATGTCCGTCGAGCCCTGGATGGAGGCGTGGCCGCGCAGGGCGAGGATACCGCCGCCCGGCCGGCCCATGTTGCCGAGCAGGGTCTGCAGCACGGCGGCCGAGCGGATGTACTGCACGCCGACCGTGTGCTGGGTCCAGCCGACCGCGTAGGCGAAGGCCGTCGTGCGGTCGCGGCCGGAGTTGTCCGACACCAGCTCGCACACCTGGCGGAACAGGTCCCGCGGCACCCCGCAGACCTCCTCGACCAGCTCGGGGGTGTAGCGGGCGTAGTGCCGCTTGAGGACCTGGAAGACGCAGTGCGGGTGGCTGAGCGTCTCGTCCCGTTCGGGCTCCCCCTCGCCGATGTCCGCGCCGCCGGAGCCGTGGGCCTCGCCGCGCGCGGCCTCCGTCACCGAGCCGCCGTCGCCCGTGCGCTCGTCGTACTCGAGGTCGCGCTCGCCGGAGGCGGCCTGCATCTCCATGCCCTCGTACTGCCAACTGCTGTTGTCGTAGCGGCGGTTGTCGGGATCGAAACCGGAGAAGAGGCCTTCCAGGTCCTCGGTGTCACGGAAGTCCTCGCGCAGGATCACGGACGCGTTCGTGTACGCCACCACGTAGTCCCGGAAGTAACTGCCGTTCTCCAGAACGTGGTTGATGATCCCGCCCAGGAAGGCGATGTCGGAGCCCGCGCGCAGCGGCACGTGCAGGTCGGCCAGCGCGCTGGTGCGGGTGAAGCGCGGATCGACGTGGATCACCTTCGCGCCCCGGGCCTTGGCCTCCATCACCCACTGGAACCCGACCGGATGGCACTCGGCCATGTTCGAGCCCTGGATGACGATGCAGTCGGAGTTCTGCAGGTCCTGCTGGAAGGTGGTCGCGCCGCCGCGTCCGAACGAGGTTCCCAGACTGGGAACGGTGGAGGAGTGTCAAACACGCGCCTGGTTCTCGATCTGGATCGCCCCGAGCGCGGTGAACAACTTCTTGATCAGGTAGTTCTCTTCGTTGTCGAGCGTGGCACCGCCCAGGCTCGCGAAGCCCATGGTGCGCCGGGTGCGGGTGCCGTCGACCTCCCACTGCCAGCCCGCCCGCCGGGACGCGACGACCCGGTCGGCGATCATGTCCATCGCCGTGCCGAGGTCCAGGCGCTCCCACTCGGTGCCGTGCGGGCGGCGGTACAGGACCTGGTGTTCTCGGGCGTCGCCCGTGGTCAGCTGGAGACTGGCCGAGCCCTTGGGGCACAGGCGGCCGCGCGAGATCGGGGAGTCGGGGTCGCCCTCGATCTGGGTGACCTTGCCGTCCTCGACGTACACGTTCTGCCCGCAGCCCACCGCGCAGTACGGGCAGATCGACTTCACCACGCGGTCCGCGCGCGCCACGCGGGGCGTCAGGCGCTCGCTGCGCCCGCTCTTCGCCGCGGCGCCGCGGCCCAGCGGGTCCGTGCCCTTGAGCTGGCGGTAGACCGGCCAGGAGTCGATCCAGGTGCGGACGCCCATGGTTCAGTCCTCCGGTACGGTTCCCTCACGGCCGACGGGATGCCCGCCGAGCAGTACGCGGAGTACCCGTCCCGCATGCACCGAAACGGAGCAGGTGATCCCCGTGACCCGTGACCGTGTCCCGGACGTGCTCGTCTTCGACGTCAACGAGACGCTGACCGACATGTCGCCGCTCGCCGGCCGTCTGGCGGACGTCGGGCTGCCGGGGCAGATGCTGCCCGCCTGGTTCGCGGGCGTGCTGCGCGACGGTGTGGCGCTCACCCTGGCCGGTGGTCGGGCGACGTTCGCGGACGTCGCCGGGGACGTGCTGCGGACGCTGCTCGCGCGGCAGGCGCCGTCGGCCGATCCGGAGCGGGCCGTGGCGCACGTGCTGGACGCGTTGCCCGAACTGCCCGTGCATCCGGACGTCGCCGAAGGTGTACGAGGGCTGCACGCGGCCGGGCGCCGCCTGCTCACCCTCACCAACGGCTCGGCGGCGACCACGCGTGCCGTGCTCGACCGCGCCGGGCTCGCGGACTGCTTCGAGGCGCTGCTGGACGTGCAGGAGCCGGGCGCCTGGAAGCCGTCGCCCGCCGCCTACGCGCACGCCGTGCGGACGGCGGGCGTGCCCGCCGCGCAGGTGATGCTGGTCGCCGTCCACCCCTGGGACATCGACGGCGCCTCCAGGGCCGGCCTCGCCACGGCCTGGGTGCGCCGGGAACCCGCACCCTATCCGTCGACGATGCGCCCGGCGGACGTCACCGTGGCGAGTGTGGCCGACCTGGCTCGCTGATCCGCTCGTCGCTCCCGGACGCCGCCAGCCGCTCGCGCTGCGGCACGACGGTGTACTTCGGGTCCTCGGCGGACGCGACGCCCGCGTGGAACACCCCGAACCGCAGGGCCGCCGAGCCGGTCATCAGGGCCGCTCCGGCCACCGCGGCGAGAACGCGGTCGCTCCGGCGGCCGGCCAGGACCGCGAGGGCCGCGCCACCCGCCGTGAGGACTTCCGCGGTACGCAGCAGCAGCCGCGGCCGCCCCTGCTCGAACGGCTCGGCCGGCAGCCCCATCCGCCGCTTCATCGTCCGGAACGCGCCGAGTTCGAGGACGGCGCCCAGGGCGGCCATGCGGCGGGCGGGCCCCGTCTCGTCGACCGGCGCCGCCGCCAGCGCCAGTCCGGCCGCCGCGGTGGCGCCGGAGCCGGCGAAGACGAACGGCAGCTCCCGGTAGCCCTCGTGCCAGGACGGCACCGCGGTGTCCGCGATCAGGACGGCGGTGTACGTCACGACCGAGGTGCCGAGAGCGGCCGCCGCCGCGGTCGCGGCCGAGCCCACGAGGCGGTAGCGGCCGGTGACGTCACTGGCCACGGCGGCCATGGTCGCGGGGGCGTAGGCCGACAGCAGCCAGGAGCCCAGGCTCATCGGCGAGGTCGGCTTGAACACGCGCAGCATGTTCAGAAAGCGGCCCGGCCGGCCCAGGTCGTGCACGAGGGCCGCCAGTGACAGCGAGATGGCGCCCGTCGCCCCGATCTTGGCAGCCCTCGCCATCGCCGGCCGTCCGGTGACGTGCGCGCCGGCGGCGAGCAGCGAGGAGCCGCCCGCGAGCCCGCCGAGATACAGGTAGCCCGCGATGTCGAGGGCCTTCCAGGTCGGTTTCTTCAGCACCGGTTTGCCGTAGTACGAGGAGAACTCCGCGTCCGGCACCATGGACCGCTCGCCGCGGCCACGGCGCCGCCGGCGGCGCCCCGTGCCCTCCCCCGTCGTCGGGTCCCGTCCGGGCCGAGCGCTCTGGACGCCCTCACGTGTCACGTCGGATCCGGTCATCGCGGCCTCCTGGCGGCGCCCTTGACGAAGCTGGTGACGGCCAGGGCGGCGAGCGAGGCGGCGGCGAGCGCCGCGTGCCGCCACATGTCCGGCAGGTCGCGCGTGGTGACGACCGGGTCGGGCGGCAGGCCGTAGACCTCGGGCTCGTCCAGGAGCAGGAAGAACGCGCCGTCGCCGCCGACCCCGTCGCCGGGGTCCTCGCCGTACAGGCGCGCGTCGGGGACGCCGGACGCGTGCAGCTGGGCCACGCGTGCCGACGCCCGCTCCCGCAGCTCGTCCAGGGGGCCGAACCGGATGGATTCGGTCGGGCACGCCTTCGCGCAGGCCGGTTCCAAGCCGGCGCCGAGGCGGTCGTAGCAGAGGGTGCACTTCCAGACCCGGCCGTCCTCCTTGCGCTGGTCGATGACGCCGTACGGGCAGGCGGGCACGCAGTAGCCGCAGCCGTTGCAGATGTCCTCCTGGACGACGACCGTGCCGAACTCGGTGCGGAACAGCGCGCCGGTGGGGCACACGTCGAGGCAGGCGGCGTGCGTGCAGTGCTTGCACACGTCGGAGGCCATCAGCCAGCGCAGTTCGGTGCGGCCGTCGGGGGCGACCGGTGAGATCTCCCCGGCCGGTGCGCCCGCCGGCGCCGCGTCCGGTGCGGGAGCCGTGGCGCCGGGGCCGGGCGAGGCGGGGCCGGTGCCCAGCTGCCGGGCCGCGTCGAAGACGTCGACGCCCTCATGGGAGACGCCCGGCTCCTGGCCGCCCAGCGGCTTGCGCTGCTCGATGAAGGCCACATGGCGCCAGGTGTCGGCGCCGAGGCCCTGTGTGTTGTCGTAGGACATGCCGGTCAGCTGCAGGCCGTCCTCGGGAACGGCGTTCCACTCCTTGCAGGCCACCTCGCACGCCTTGCAGCCGATGCACACGGAGGTGTCGGTGAAGAAACCCGTGCGGGGCGGGCTGTCCGGATAGCCGGCGGCTCCGGCCACGTCCGGTTGCGGCCCGTACAACTGGTTGCCGTGCCCCGTGTCCGGGCGGGCGCGGAGCGCGTCGCCGGAGCCGCTGTCGGTCATGGCTCGACCTCCTTGGGGTTCAGTCCTCCTCGCGGTCCAGCAGGTCCCTGACGCCCTGGGCGGTCAGAGCCAGTTCCTCCGGCGTCCCCGCGTCGATGACCAGGGCCAGCTCCTCGGAGGGCCAGCGGTGGGCGAGTACGCCGAGCTGGACCTGACGGTGTTCCGTGACCTTCGGGAACGCGTGCTGCATGCGGGCCTCCGAGGTGAAGACCGGGACCAGCTCGGTGCCGTCCTGCTGCTCGTAGACGGGCAGGGTCACCGTCCCCGGGGTCTGCTCGCCGATGGGGCTGCCGCTGGGGATCAGCACCTCGCTGCCCGCGAGGGTGTCGAGCTCCGTCTGGTCCGCCTCGCCCGCGACCACGGCCCGCAGGGCCAGCTGGACGGCGGAGGCGGAACCGTTGGGGAAGTACTCAGTCACGGTGGATCCATTCCGTGGGTCGAACAGGCCCGGAAACGTCGAAGCGTCCCAGGCGGAACCGGCACCGAGTACCCGATCTCCCACCTGTCATGTGCCGCGCGCGGACGGTGCGCCCGTTCAGCGGCCCACGGCCGTCGCCCACAGCGCGGCCACGACGACCACGACGGCCGCGCCCACCATCACGGACCGCACCGCCGCCGGCCACGGGGTCACGTACCGCCACATCACAGAGGCGCCGTGTCCGGATTCCTGCTCACGCATGTGCAACTCCCACCCCTGGTTCGGCGAAACGGCCGGGCGGGTTCCCCTGTCGGCGCCTCCCACACCTCCTCGTTCCCGGCTACCCTCCCGCCACCAGCCCCTCCCCCAGCGCCGTCCGCTCGTACAGCACGAAGTAGCCCTGGCGCCGGGCGTCGAGCAGTCCCGCCCCGCGCAGGGCGGTCAGGTGGGCCGACACCGTGGACGGGGCCAGGCCGTGCCGGGCGGCGAGTTCCGTCGTGGAGGCCGGGACGGCCAAGCCGGTCAGCAGGGCGGCGCGCTGGTGTCCCAGGAGGCGGGCGAGGGCCTCGGGCGGGTGCGGTGCGGGTGCGGTGTGGAGACGGCCCATGCCGCGGGCGGGGTAGATGACCGTCGGCTGCCAGGGGCGGGCGAAGCCGCTGATCACGTCCGGCCACACGAACACGCTGGGCATGAGGAGGATGCCGCGCCCGTCGGGGCGCTGCATCTCCGCGTGGTCGCCGTGTCCGCGCACGGTGAGGCGGTGGCCGGCCCACTCGATGCGCGGGTGCAGGCCGGTGAGCAGTGCGTCGAGGCCGCCGTCGGCCCCCAGACGCGAGCGATGGGCGATGTCCGCCGCCAGGACGGCGCGGTGGCGCGGCCAGTCCGGCGCCAGGAGGGCGTGCCAGGCCAGTTCGGTGAGGTCGGCCAGGCGGCGGACCGTCCCGGCGGGGTCGTCGAGGGCGGCGCGGCCCTGCGGCGACTCGGCCAGGCCGGGTGTGCACGCGAGCGACCGGGCCATCTCCAGGCGGGCCAGGTCAGGGTCGGTGGCGCGCATCCGGGCCAGTTCGTCCTCGATGGCGGGGTACGGCTCGTCGGGCGGCGGGCCGAGGAAGTCCGGGGTGTAGCCGCCGACGTGCGGCACGAACAGCCACAGGGGCGAGAGGTCGAGCCCGGCGAGCGTACGGCGGAGCCGGCGCAGCCAGGCGCGGTGGTAGCCGTGCCGGGTGGGGCGGCGCAGCATGCGCAGCGCCTCGTGGGTCTGGCACAGCGGCGAGATCGCGAACCGGCAGCGCGTCAGGTCGTCGGCGCCGAGATGCAGGGTCAGCGGCAAGTCGGCCTCCTGAGCCGGATCCGATTCGGCGTGGATCGAAACAGTAGAAGCTCCGTCCCCGCCCCAGCACGCTGGCCCCGGCGCCGGCACGGCCGTTCCCCGTCGGCGGCACCGCGAGCGGCACCGTCCCCGACACCCCGGAGGATCCCTGGATGGGCAGCGTACGTCCGGCCGCCTGGCGCAGGGGCGCCGTCGTCGCGGCACTGATGCTGGCGGCGTTCACCTTCAACACCGCGGAGAACCTCCCGCTGGGCCTGCTCTCGCTCATGGCGGCCGGCCTGCGGGTGCCGCTCGGCGCCGTGGGCGCGCTGGTCACCGGGTACGGCCTCACCGTGGCCGTGGTGTCGCTGCCGGCCGCCCGCCTGACCCGCTCGGTGCCGCGCCGGTATCTGCTCGCCCTGCTGCTGGGCCTGCTGGCCGCGGCCAGTTGGGTGTCGGCGCTGCACAGCGTCTCGTACGGGACGCTGCTGGCGGCGCGGCTGGTCACCGCAGTCGCGCAGGCGTCGTTCTGGGTGCTGATGGGGCCGGTCGCGGTCGGGCTGTTCCCGCCCGAACGGCGCGGCCGCGTCATGGGGTTGCTGTCCATCGGCGGTTCCCTGGCCACGGTGCTGGGCGTCCCGGCCGGGACCTGGCTGGGCGGCCGCGGCGGCTGGCAGGCGCCCTTCGCGGTGCTCGGCGCGCTCGCGCTCGTCTCCCTCGCCGTGATCGCCGCGGCCCTGCCGACCTCCCGCCCGCAGGAGAGCCACGCGGCGTACGGCGCCGAGCCGGACCGCCGCCGGTTCCGGGTCGTCGTGGCGACCACCGCCCTGTCGGTGACCGGGGTGTTCGCGGGATACACGTACGTCGCCGTCCTGCTGGAGGACGTCGGCGGGTTCGGTGAGGACGCGGTCGGCGGCGTGCTGTTCGCGTTCGGTGTGGCCGCGCTGGCCGGCATCGCGCTCACCGGCCCCCTCCTGGACCGCTTCCCGCGCGCCACCCTCACGGTCCCCGTGGTCACGCAGGCGATCGCCCTGCTCGGCCTGTACGCGGGCGCGCGCAGCCAGGTGGCGACCGTAGCGCTGCTCATGCTGCTCGGTGCCTCGGTCGCTCCGGTGTTCATGGCGACACAGAGCCAGGTGCTCCGGGTCGCGCCCGGCCGTACGGAGTCGGCCCTCGCGGCCAACGGAGCCGCTTTCAACGTGGGCGTCGCCGCCGGCGCCCTCCTCGGCGGGAGCGTGCTGCCGCTCGTCGGCGTGCGCGGCGCGTTCCTCGTCGGCGGACTGCTCACCCTGGGCGCGCTCGCGGTGCTGACCTGGCCGGAGACCCGGATGTCGCGCGCTGTCGCGCAACCGCGGTAATCCCGTGGAACCGGAGGGCAGTTCCCCTCTACCGTCCACGCATGGAGGAGCAAGAGGACCGGGTCGACGCGCGGCAGCTCTACGAGCGGCTGCGGGACCACACCGGTCCGGACGTGTACGGCACGGTCGTGGTGCCGTGGCTCGGCCGGGCGGCGGGCGAGTACCGCACGCAACTCGTCGAGGGCGTGGGCCGCCTGGAGCGCTGGGCCGTCGACGGGCCGGACGAGCGAGGCCAGGAACTGCTCTGGGAGCTGTACGCCCTGAGCCGCGTCAGCGATGCCCTCCTGCTCGCCTTCCAGCCGCCCGGCGACCCGGACGAGCCCTGGTCGCCGGCGCTGACGGCCGCTCAGTACCTGGAGCTCTTCTGCCGCCTGGGCATGACGCCGTTCGAACGGGCCGGCGCCTTCGACCCCTTCTGGCACGAGATCGTGGAGGTCGAGCAGTCGCCGGAGCCGGACGAGCCGATCCAGGTCACGGATGTCGTCTGGCCCGGCCTGGCGCTGGGGAACATGCTGTTCGGCCGCGCAGGGGTGCGGGTGCGGGCGGGCGTCCGGCACGCCGAGCGGGGCGTGGCCGACCGGTCCCCGCTGTACTGGACCCACCGGCGCCGGCACCGGCCCACGGACGACCAGTCCAAGGGCTGGGGCCACAACTCGCAGTGGCGCACGGACTTCCGGGTGGACCTGTGCACCGGGACCGGCTACGAGCTCAACGCGTGCGCACACGGCTACCGCGACGATCTGGACGGGCTCACCTACCGGCGGCTCACACCCGGGGAGCAGCGTGAACTGCTGCGCCACCGCTGCCTGCTGCGCACACCGGCCGACGCCGCGGA
Source organism: Streptomyces sp. NPDC057616 (assembly GCF_042800575.1). Lineage (NCBI taxonomy): Bacteria > Bacillati > Actinomycetota > Actinomycetes > Kitasatosporales > Streptomycetaceae > Streptomyces > Streptomyces sp. NPDC057616. Next base: position 10,355 of record NZ_JBHVGU010000059.1, on the reverse strand, counting down.
ACTGGACGAAACGGCGCCGGGCTGGCGGGAGGACCTCTACCCCTACCCCGCACGCCTGAGCCTCAACCGGGCGTGAATCGGATCCCGATGGGGCGGTACGGCACGGACGAGCCCTCCCGGAGGACTATCGTGTCCGCATGTCCGTCCCAGAACTGATCCGTATCGTCTCCCGCGACTCGCCCATGGCGCTCGCCCAAGTGGAGCGTGTCCGAGGCGAGCTGGCGGCCCTGCATCCCGGTGTGCGCACCGAGGTGGTGCCGGTGAAGACGACCGGCGACAAGTGGATGGGCGCGCTGTCCCAGGTCGAGGGCAAGGGGGCGTTCACCAAGGAGGTCGACGCCGCGCTGCTGTCGGGCGAGGCCGACCTCGCGGTGCACTGCGTGAAGGACGTGCCCGCCGACCGGCCGCTCCCCGCGGGCACGACGTTCGCCGCGTTCCTGAAGCGGGACGACATCCGTGACGCCCTGATCCATCCGGGCGGCCTCACCCTGGACGAACTCCCGGACGGCACCCGGCTCGGCACCTCCTCGGTGCGCCGCATCGCCCAGCTCGCGGCCACCCACCCGCATCTGGAGTGCGTGCCGTTTCGCGGGAACGCCAACCGGCGGCTGGAGAAGCTGGCGGCGGGCGAGGCGGACGCGCTGCTGCTCGCGGTCTCGGGCCTCGAGCGCATCGGGCGCGAGGACGTGATCACCGAGATCCTCTCCCCCGAGGCGATGATGCCGCCGATCGGCGCGGGCATCCTCGCCCTGCAGTGCCGCGAGGGCGACACCGCGCTCATCGACGCGGTCAGCGGCCTCGGCGACCCGGACACGCACCGGGAGGCCACCGCCGAGCGCATGTTCCTGCACGTGCTGCAGGGGCACTGCAACAGCCCGATCGCCGGGTACGCGCGCGTGGACCACGGCGGTGAACTGTCCCTGCGGGCCTGTGTCTTCACGCCGGACGGCAAGACGCGGCTGAACGCCCACGAGTGGGCCGGCCGGCTGGACCCGGCCACGCTGGGGACGTCGGTCGCCGTGGCGCTGCTGCGTCAGGGCGCCCGGGAGATCATCGACGGCATCCCGCACTGAGGACGCCGCCCGCGGCGCGGGGAACGCGGATCAGGCGGTGCCTTCCTCCGCCTGATCCCGCAGGAACTTGCTGACCTGATGGGCCAGTCGGTCGCTCACGCAGCCCGGGTGGGCGCCGACGGCCTCCTCGTGCAGGCCGATGCCGCCCGCCCACAGCCGGCGGTCGGCCCACTCGTCGTCGGCGCGCAGCTGGACCTGGACGTCGACCTGGCCGAGCGAGGCCTCCGGACCGGCCGCGTAGAGCACGGCGGTGGCCCGGCGCAGCGGGTAGACGTCGAAGCCCTCGATGAACTGCGAGTTGCGCCAGTCGATGAACGCGGCCTCGCCGTCGGGGCCGATCCGGACGTCGATCTGACCGTCCTCCAGGTGGATGGTGGAGTGCCGGTCGCCGCGGTTCTCGACGGTCACGCGGACGCTGAAGTACGTGAGCCCCTCGGCGGCGTCGTCCCGTCCGCGCGGCGGCTCGGCGGCTTCCAGCCGGTGGACGCGGACACGCAGACCGGCATGCTCGTCGTATTCCTGCCAGTCCCCGACCACGTTCGGCTCGTACACAGTCCACCTCTTCGACCTCAGAGAGTCCTACCTATCTGGGCGCTCTGTGCACTGTCAAATGAGCAGAATGCGCTGTGGCCAGCGCATTCACGCGCTTTGATCACTGATCAAGCCGTGCCCAGGAACAACGGTCGGAACAAGCCACACGAGGGTGTTCGGCCGCGTGTGGCACATCACGTTCCGCGGGCATGATCAGCGGGCCAGCCGGCCGAGGAGCGAGGAGGCGGCCGTGATGCCTACCGCGGCGGCCACGAGGAGCACCCCGAAGTCGAGCGCCAGGTGCGTGTGCGCGCCGATCAGCAGGCCGCGCAGGGCGTCGACCTCGTAGCTGAGCGGGTTGACCTTGCTGACCGCCTGGAGCCAGCCGGGCATGACGGAGACCGGGTACAGGGCGTTGGAGCCGAAGAACAGCGGCATGGTGATGGCCTGGCCGATGCCCATGAGCCGGTCGCGGCTGAGGACGACGCCGGCGATGGACATCGACAGGCAGGAGAAGAACGCGGAGCCGAGGATCACGATCGCCCCGACCCCGAGCAGTTTCAGCGGGTTCCAGGTCAGCGCGACACCGAGCAGGGCGGCGATGACCACGACGACGAGGGCCTGGATCAGCGACTTCAGACCGGCCGCGAACGCCTTGCCGGTGATCAGGGCCGAGCGTGGGGTCGGCGTGACCAGCAGCTTGTTGAGGATGCCGGCGTCGCGCTCCCAGATGATCTGGATGCCGTAGAAGATGGCGATGAACATCGCGGACTGGGCGATGATGCCGGGTGCCATGTAGTCGATGTAGGGGATGCCCCCGGTGGGTATCGCCCGTATCCGGGTGAAGGTCTGACCGAAGATCAGCAGCCACAGGGCGGGCTGGATCGCGCGGGTGTAGAGCTCGGTGCGGTCGTGGCGCAGCTTCTGCAGTTCGACGGCGCACATCGCCCCCACGCGCGCGGGCAGCAGCCGCCAGCCGGCGCGGGGCCGGGGCGGCCGCAGCAGCAGATCGATGCCGCTCGCGCGCTCAGCCGACGCGGTGGGCAGTACGGCGGGTGCTTCGGACATCGCGGAAATCTCCTGCCTTGTCGTCGAGACCGCTGCCGGCGACGTCACGGAAGACGTCCTCCAGCGTGGGCAGCGGGGCACTGTCCGGCGCGCCCTCGGCACGCCGGCGCTCGCCCAGCCCCTGCCGGAGTTCGGCGGGGGTGCCGAGGGCGCGGATGCGGCCGCGGTGCATGAGGCCGACCCGGTCGCAGTACTGGTCGGCCTCGTCCATGTAGTGGGTGGTGACCAGCACGGTCATGCCGGTGGCCGCACGTACGGCGTTGATCTGGTCCCACACGCCGGTGCGGGCGATCGGGTCGAGTCCGATGGTCGGCTCGTCGAGGATGAGCAGCCGGGGCGCGCTGACCAGGGCCTGGGCGAGTTCGAGGCGGCGGATCATGCCGCCGGAGTAGGTCTTGGCGAGGCGGTCGGCGGCGTCGATGAGGTCGACGGCGGCCAGGGCCTGGCTCACCCGTTCGGCCCTTTCGCCGCGGGAGACGTCGAAGACGCGGGCGAACAGGGCGACGTTCTCACAGCCGGTGAGGCCGGCGTCGGCGGAGAGCTGCTGCGGGACGTAGCCCAGCAGGCGGCGCACGGCCATCCGGTCCTTGGCCGCGTCGTGCCCGAAGACCCGGACCATCCCGGCGGGGACCGGCAGCAGCGTGGTGATGCAGCGGATGGCGGTCGTCTTCCCGGCGCCGTTCGGGCCGAGCAGCCCGAAGACCTCGCCCTGGCCGACCGACAGGTCGAGTCCGTCGACGGCCTTGGTCTCGCCGAAGACGTAGGACAGTCCGGTGCAGGTGACGGCCTCGGCCCGGGCGGTGTCGGCGTCGCTCGTCATGACTCCTCGGCTTCCTCGTGCAGATGGTCGGCCAGCATGCGCAGGGCCGGGATCGCCGCGGCGAGCGCCTGCCGGTCCTTCTCGTCGAGCCGGGACAGCCCGCTCCGGACGAGCTCGGAGCGCCGCCTGCGCCACTCCGCGAGCCTGGCCCCGGCGGCGGGAGTCGGCATCAGGCGGGCGGCCCGCCGGTCCGCCGGGTCGGTCTCACGGAGCAGATAGCCCTGCCGGGACAAGGCGTTCACCAGGGTCGAGACCGAGTTCCCGGCCAGGTGCAGCTCCTTGGCGGCCTCGGAGATGCCGATGCCGGGGCGGCCCACGACCAGGCGCAGCAGTTCGACCTCGGCCCCGCGCAGCTGCGGGGTGATCTGGGGGCGCAGTCGACGCCTCAGGCGCCGGTGGACGCCGACGAGGGCGTCGATCAGCTCGTCAGGGAAGGTGTCCGGTTCCACCCCCCGAGATTACCTCTGTAGCAGAGGTAATGAACCCAAGGGACGGTCAAACGGCCGACGCCGAAGGTTCTGATGTCCGTTTTGTTTCGGAAGTGCCGACTCCGGGCACGTGACCCTCAGTGCTTCGGAACAGGAGGCACGTCCATGGGAGCCGGTCGGCTCCCGGACGGCCTCTGCACTGGTCCGGGTCCGCGCCTCCCATGGTGACTGTCCCCTCAGCACCGCCCCCCACGGAGGTGCGCATCATGCGTGTCACCAGCGGCAGAACCAAGCCCCACCCGCACGACGACGCCCCCGACAGCGCCGAGGCCTTCCAGCGGCTGGCGCGGATGCCCGACGGCCCGCAGCGCCGCCGGCTGCGCGACGAACTGGTCCGGGCCTGGCTCCCCATGTCGGAGCGCATCGCCGTCCGCTTCAAGGGGCGCGGAGAATCCCTCGAGGACCTCTACCAGGTGGCGGCACTCGGCCTGGTCAAGGCCGTCGACCACTACGACCCGGCCCGCGGCCACGCCTTCGAGGCGTACGCGGTGCCGACCGTCACCGGCGAGATCAAGCGGCACTTCCGCGACCACATGTGGACGCTGCACGTGCCGCGCCGGGTCCAGGACCTGCGCAACAGGGTCAGGCAGTCCGCCAAGGAGCTCGCCCAGACGACGCCGGGGCGCCGGCCCACCGTCGCGGAGATCGCCCGGCACGCGCAGCTGAGCGAGAGCGAGGTGCGCGCGGGCATGGAGGCGCTGGAGTGCTTCTCGGCGCTGTCCCTCGACGCCGAGTTGCCCGGCTCCGACGGCTACGCACTGACGGACGCGATCGGCGCCCCGGATCCCGCCTTCGACGTCGTCGTCGACCGCGTCGCGGTCGGACCCTGCATCGCGGCGCTCCCGGAGCGCGAGCGAACCATCCTCTATCTGCGGTTCTTCCGCGGCATGACGCAGAACCGGATCGCACAGCAGCTCGGCATCTCGCAGATGCACGTCTCCCGGCTGCTCAGCGGCTGCTTCGCCCACCTCCGGGAGGAGCTGCTCGCCGAGACCGGCTGAACGGTGGCGCCGTACGGCTCCGCGCGGCCCCGTCGCCTCACCCGTCCGGCGGGACCTCGGGCAGCTGCGTGGGGCCGTAGCGGTCCAGGGCGTCCTCGAGTTCGGCCCGTATCTCCGCGGGCATCTCCCCCGAGCGTCCCCAGATGACGACCAGTTCCGCGACGTTGCGCAGCTTGACGTTCGTGTGCTGGGAGACGTCCTTGAGCACCAGCCATCCCAGATCCGGGGTCACCCGGCCCAGCGCGACCACCATCCCGATCGCCTGGTCCACGACGGCGTGCGAGGCGACGGCTTCCTTCAGCTGGTCGACTTCTTCCTGCAGTTCGAAGATGCGATCTGTCTCGTCCGCGGGTTCGTGGGGTACCTGTGCCACGCATTCCATACTGGCACTCGCCCGGCCCCCTGCCACTGGGCACGCACGGCCTGCGGGCCCCCGTTTCGGCCGTATCCGCGGGGTACTCGACAGGCACCCCGAGGGGTTCCGGTTGGACACTGGTACGGGACCGGTGGCCGCCGGTGGAACGGACCTGGACGTGACTGCCATGAACGACGACTCCTCACGCCCTCGCGCGACATCCCGCATCGTCTCCTCGCACTCCGTGTTCGGGGCGCCCTGCTGGGTGAGTCTGACCAGCCGCGACGTCGACGCGACGGAGAGCTTCTACAGCGCCGTGCTGGGCTGGGAGTGGCGCCCGGCGCAGCTCGGCGACCGCTTCCGGATGGCGCTGGCGGACGGAGTGCCCGTGGCGGGCATCGCGGCCGTCGCGGGGATGTGGCAGATGGCCGTGGCGTGGACCCCGTACTTCGCCGTGCCCAGCGCGGACGAGGCCGTGTCACGCGCGCAGGAGCGCGGCGGCACGGCCGCGGTCGGGCCGATCTCCTTCCCGCCCGGGCGTGCGGCGCTGCTGGCCGACCGCGACGGGGCGACCTTCGGGATCTGGGAGGGATCGCTGGTCTCCGACTGGGAGAAGTGGCGCCAGGCGGCACCGGCCTTCATCCGCCTGCACACGCGCGACGCCTTCGACGCGGCGATCTTCTACGGCGAGGTGCTGGACTGGGCGACGGGGCGGCCCGGCGCCTGCGAGGTCCAGTACGAGGGCGGCGAGGTGGTGCTGCGCAGCCAGGGCGACGTGGTGGCCCGTATCGAGTCCGGCGCGCTGGGCGCCGCCCCCGACCCCACCATCCGGCCCCACTGGCAGGTGCACTTCGCGGTGCGGGACGTGGCGGCCTGTGTGCGGGCCGCCGAACTGCACGGCGGCAGCGTCCTGACCAAGGGCAGCGACGAGGCCGTGCTGCGCGACGCCGACGGTGCGCAGTTCACGGTGACGTCCCGCCGCGAGCGCTGAGCACCGCCGGCGGCCCCCGCCGGCCGGGGCTCAGCGGGCCGTGCGGGAGGGGCGGGTGAGCAGGACCAGGCTGCGCGCCTCGACGGTCGTCGCGCTGCCCGCCTTGTGCTCCGTCTCGTCGGGTCCGCCCTGCGGGACGGCGGTGTCGATGAGGGTCGTCCACCGTTCGCCGTACGTGACGTCCGGCAGCCGGAACTCCACCGGTTCCCAGTAGCTGTTGAGCAGCAGCAGGAACGAGTCGTCCACCACGGGACGGCCGCACGGGTCCGGTTCGGCGATCGCGTCACCGTTGAGGAAGACCGCGACCGAGTGCCCGCGGTGCCACTCCTCCTCCGTCATCTCCCGCGCGCCCGGCGCCAGCCACACCAGGTCGGGCAGCGGCTGGTCCGCGTGGGTGGCGGTGTCGCCGCGGAAGAAGCGGCGGCGGCGCAGCACCGGATGGGCGGCGCGCAGCCCGATGACGTACCGCACGAACTCCGCGAGTTCGCGCTGGTCGTCGGTCAACCGCCAGTCGATCCAGGAGACTTCGCTGTCCTGGCAGTAGGCGTTGTTGTTGCCGCGCTGGGTGCGGCCCAGCTCGTCGCCGTGGCTCAGCATCGGGATGCCCTGCGACAGCAGGAGGGTGGCCAGGAAGTTGCGCTGCTGGCGGGCGCGCAGCTCCAGCACGGCCGGGTCGTCGCTGTCGCCCTCGGCGCCGCAGTTCCAGGACCGGTTGTGGCTCTCGCCGTCCCGGTTGCCCTCGCCGTTGGCCTCGTTGTGCTTGTCGTTGTACGACACCAGGTCGCGCAGCGTGAAACCGTCGTGCGCGGTGACGAAGTTGACGCTGGCGCGCGGGCGCCGCCGGCTGTGCTGGTACAGGTCCGCGGAACCGGTCAGCCGCGAGGCGAACTCCCCCAGCGCGCGCTCGCCGCCCCGCCAGAAGTCCCGTACGGCGTCCCGGTACTTGCCGTTCCACTCCGACCACAGCTGCGGGAAGTTGCCGACCTGGTAGCCGCCCTCCCCCACGTCCCAGGGCTCCGCGATCAGCTTGACCCGGCTGATCACCGGGTCCTGCTGGATCAGGTCGAAGAACGCCGAGAGCCGGTCCACCTCGTGGAACTGCCGCGCCAGCGTGGCCGCCAGGTCGAAGCGGAAGCCGTCGACATGCATCTCGGTGACCCAGTACCGCAGCGAGTCCATGATGAGCTGCAGCACGTACGGGTGCCGCATCAGCAGGCTGTTGCCGGTGCCGGTGGTGTCGTAGTAATGGCGCCAGTCGCCGTCCACCAGGCGGTAGTACGAGGCGTTGTCGATGCCGCGGAAGGAGAGCGTGGGGCCCTTCTCGTTTCCCTCGGCCGTGTGGTTGTAGACGACGTCGAGGATCACCTCGAGCCCGGCCGCGTGCAGCGCCTTCACCATCGACTTGAACTCGGTGACCTGCCGTCCGCGGGTGCCGCGTGCGGCGTAGGCGTTGTGCGGGGCGAAGAAGCCGATGGTGTTGTAGCCCCAGTAGTTGGACAGACCGCGGCCCTGCAGCACGCCGTCCTGCACGTACTGGTGCACCGGCATCAGCTCCACCGCCGTCACGCCGAGACCGGTCAGGTGCTCGATGACGGCGGGGTGCGCGAGGCCGGCGTAGGTGCCGCGCAGCCGCGGCGGGACGTCGGGGTGGGTGCGGGTCAGGCCCCGTACGTGGGCCTCGTAGATGACGCTGTCCGAGTACGCACGCCTGGGCGGGCGGTCGTCCCCCCAGTCGAAGGCGGGATCGGTGACCACCCCGAGCATGGTGTGCCCGGCGCTGTCGGACCGGGAGGGGCCGTTCGGCGAGCGTTCGAAGAGCGAGGCGTGGTTGTCCACCTGCCCGTCGACCGCCCGGGTGTACGGGTCGAGCAGGAGCTTCTTCGGGTTGCAGCGGTGGCCGAGGTCCGGATGCCAGGGCCCGTGCACCCGGTAGCCGTAACGCTGCCCGGGCCGTACGTCCGGCAGGAAGCAGTGCCAGACGAAGCCGTCGACCTCGGTGACCGGTACGGTGCGCCGGTGGCCGTCGTCGTCGACGAGGACCAGCTCGACACGTTCGGCGACCTCGCTGAAGAGGGCGAAGTTGGTGCCCTTGCCGTCGAAGGAGGCACCCAACGGGTAGGGGTGCCCGCTCCAGACGGGCACCCCTGCCATGCGGCGTCGCTTCGCCGTCACCGTGCGTCCTCCAGCAGGCCGTCCGTCGTGCGTACCTCACCCGCCAGTGCCGCGGCCTGTGCTTCGCGCGGTACTTGGAGCACCTCGCGCAGGCGCGGCCAGGGCGCCACGGGGACCAGGGGGACGCGTTCGCCGGCGCGGGCGCGCTGCGAGAACCAGATGACCTTGCTGCCGGTGTCCGTGGCGCAGCAGCCCCAGCCGTCGCTGATCGCGGCGATCCGTTCGAGGCAGCTGCGCAGGTCCTGGTCGGGGCGCAGGTCGCTGTCGTTCTCCCCCACTGCGGTGATCAGATGCTGCCCGTTCCACCACAGCTCGATCGAGGTGTTCTTGTCCGTCGCGTGCTCGTCGATGGCCTTGAGCAGCAGCTCGGTGGCGCTGCAGACGGGCTCGACGAGTGTCTCGAGATACCAGAGCCGGAGGTGGGCGGCCAGGATGCGCCGGACCTGTCCGACCCGTTCCGGACTGACCTCCACGTCGAGGTGGTAGTAACAGGGTGCTGCGGTCTTCATCGTCGTTGGCTCCTCACCGGCGAAGCTCCCGCCTGTCCTCGCCCCTGGCGGGACGAGCCCCGTATGCACAGCGTGAGCGGTGATCGCTCCTGAGTCACCTCAAGCGTGGGAGCGCTACGCCATTCGTGCAACACGAGCGCACAACTGGTGATCCACGCGCCGTCAGGGGTAGTTGAAGCTCCAACAAGACGCTGAGTCGTCGTCCGTGCACCATGTGTGAAGACCTCGATGCCCGTAACGGATCCGTGCGTGCCCACGTACGGCCGCCGCCCGACGGTCGGGAGACGTGCGATCGAGCCCCCGGAAAGTGAAGGGCGTCATGCTGCTACCGGCAAAAGCCGAGGTGGCCCGGCAACTGCGGCGGTACCGGGCGTGGGAACGCGTCATGCTCGCGTCCCCCGCCGACCGCACGGTGCGGGCCACTTTCGAGGACTCGGGCTACACCCTCTGCGTGCTGATGGGCAAACGCTGCGCGCGCGAGGCCGCGGACGCCGCCGAGCGCTATCTGCGGTCCACCCTCGGCGCCTACCTCCTGGAGCAGGACGACAGGCCCCGGACGGTCGCGGCGGAGCGGCGCGGACCACCGCGCGCGCATCGGCGTCTCGCCGGGGAGAGGTGACCGCTTCGGCGCAGGCCGGAGAGAGGTGCCCCGTTCGGCGCAGGCCGGGGAGATCCTTCCGGCGCGGGCCGGGGGGAAGCGATCCCTCCGGCCCCCTGTTTGTCCCCGACCGGGCCGACGGCCCGGTCTTCCAGCACGGTGGAGGTGAGACGCATGAGTTCGATTCCGGCCATCGGCCGTATCCCGGTACGGGAGGTCCACCCGGCGGTGGAGTGCGGCAGGTACCCGGCGAAGGCCGTCGCGGGCGAGACGTTCCAGGTCACCGCGACCGTGTTCCGGGAAGGCCATGACGCGGTCGCGGCCAACGTCGTCCTGACCGATCCCGAGGGCAGGCACGGCCCGTGGACCCCGATGCGGGAGCTCGAACCGGGCTCCGACCGCTGGGGCGCCGACGTCACGCCCACCTCCGAGGGCCGCTGGACGTTCCGGGTCGAGGCCTGGAGCGACCCGGTGGCCACCTGGCGGCACACCGCCCGGATCAAGATCCCGGCCGGCATCGACACCGGTCTGGTGCTGGAGGAGGGCGGCGACCTCCACGAGCGGCTGGCCGCCGGGGTTCCCGCGGGTCCCTTGCGCAATGCCGTGCTGGACGCCGTCAGAACGCTGCGCGACGACTCGCTGCCGGTCGCGACCCGGCTGGCGGCGGCGTTGACGCCGGAGGTGGATGCGGTGCTGGCGCGGCATCCGCTGCGGGAGTTCGTGACGGCCTCGCCGACGCTGCCGCTGCT
>NZ_JBHVGU010000058.1:28820-52153 GCF_042800575.1 Streptomyces sp. NPDC057616 | reverse complement strand
TTGTGCGTCGCTTTTTGGTCCCCTCCCCTGGCTAGAAAGAGAAACACAACACTGACCGGTTTCCTCCGCCGGCATGGCAGGCACCCTCCACGGGAAACACACCTCTTGCTGTCTCCCCCCCCCCGCGTCCGGCCGCGCTCAGGCCAGGCTGATCGATGCCTGCACCGGCAGATGGTCGCTGGGGAACTGGCCGTGCTGGGAGAAGGTGTCGATCGTGGCCCGGTGCACCGTCGCCCACGGATTGGTGAGGATCCAGTCGATGCGGTCGCCGTCCGGCGTGAGGCCCTTGTAGCCGTGGAACGTGCCGTAGGCGGTGCTGCGCCGCTCCGCCGCGTCCCAGCTGTCGACGAGCCCCGAGCCCACCAGCGTGTCGTAGACCGGGTTGCGGTGCGCGGGCACGTTGAAGTCGCCCGTCACCACCACGGGCAGCGAGCGGTCGAGCTCTCCGATCCGCTCGGTGAGCAGCTGTGCGCTGCGTTCGCGCGCGTACTGGCTGGCGTGGTCGAAGTGTGTGTTCAGGACGTAGAACTGCCGCCCGCCGTCGGCGAGATCGCGGAAGCGGACCCAGGTGACGATGCGCGGGAAGGCGGCGCCCCAGGTGTTGGAGCGGATGACCTCCGGGGTGTCGGAGAGCCAGAAGGTGTAGTGCTCGACCGGGACCAGGCGCCGGGTGTCGTAGTAGACGGCCGTGGACTCGTCGCGGCTGCCGCCCTCGCGGCCGGTGCCGATCCATTGGTAGTCCGGTCCGAGGTCGGAGTCGATGTCCCGCAGTTGCTGGTACAGGCCCTCCTGCGTGCCGATGACATGCGGGTGAGCACGGTGCAGCAACGCGCGCATCACCGGTCTGCGGTCGCGCCAGCTGTTCGGCTCCCTGGTACTGGCGAAGCGCAGGTTGAAGGTCATGACCTCGAGCGGGGGTGCCTGGGGAGCCCGCGCCGAGGCGGAGGCGAACGGCGCCGGCGAGCCCGACACCGACGACGCGGACGAGGCGGAGATCGCGGCCGCACTGGACAGGGGCACGGTGACCGCCGCGGCCAGCACTGCCTTCATACCCAGCCGGCGGGTGACTCGGTGATGGTTCGGCACACAGACTCCTTGGTGGCGGCGGCCGGACGAGTCGTGGGAGAGGAGAGTCGTGCGTAGGGATGTGTCATACCCAGTGACCCGACGAGGCTGAACATGCCGAGATCAGGGCGCCGCTCGCCGTGGACATGGTGTTGACCATCCCGAAGGTGCCCGGATAACTTCATTCTACGGATTGTTGATTCCGTACTGCGGAAAACTTGGAGGGTGTGGGATGGGTCAGGGCCAGCAGGAGAAGGTGGCGACGAGCCTCGCGGGCGCCGTCAGCGAGGAGATCAGCGCCTCCCTCGCCCCGGTCGACGCCGAGTTGGAGCGCCGCTACCCCGGCGACCCCGGCACCCGCCAGCCCGTCCACACCGTGTACGTACCCGGCGACGCCTTCGCCGCCGACACCATCCGCTCCTGGGGCGACCAGGCCCTCGCGGCCCTCGACGAGCACGCCCCGGACGCCGCCTCCTTCGCCGCCGTCCTCGGCCTGACCGACGACCTCGCCGAGCCGGTGTACGCGCGCGTGCGCGCCAAACTGGAGCGCGAGCCCGTCGAGGACCTGCGCGTCGACTTCGAGGACGGCTACGGACCCCGCCCCGACGCCGAGGAGGACGAGTCGGCCGCCCGGGCGGCCCGGCTGATCGCGGAGGCGTACGAGAAGGGCACCGCGGCCCCCTGCATGGGCATCCGCATGAAGTGCATGGAGGCTCCGGTGCGCGACCGGGGCATCCGCACCCTGGACATCTTCCTCACCGGCCTGATGGAGGCCGGCGGCCTGCCCGGCGGGCTGGTGCTGACCCTGCCCAAGGTGACATATCCCGAGCAGGTCACCGCGATGGTGCGGCTCCTGGAGGAGTTCGAGAAGGCGCGCGGCCTCGAGCCCGGCCGGATCGGCTTCGAGATCCAGATCGAGACCAGCCAGGCCATCCTCGCCACCGACGGCACCGCCACCGTCGCCCGCATGATCCAGGCCGCCGAGGGCCGCGCCACCGGACTGCACTACGGCACCTTCGACTACAGCGCCTGCCTCGGCGTCTCCGCCGCCTACCAGGCCAGCGACCACCCGGCCGCCGACCACGCCAAGGCGGTCATGCAGGTCGCCGCGGCCGGCACGGGGGTCCGGGTGTCGGACGGCTCGACCAACGTGCTGCCCGTGGGCCCGACGGCGAAGGTGCACGACGCCTGGCGCCTGCACTACGGCCTCACCCGCCGCGCCCTCGCGCGCGCCTACTACCAGGGCTGGGACATGCACCCCGGCCACATCCCCACCCGCTACGCGGCCGTCTTCGCCTTCTACCGCGAGGGGTTCGAGCAGGCCGCCGCCCGGCTCGCCCGGTACGCCAACCGGACCGGCGGCGACGTCATGGACGAGCCCGCCACCGCCAAGGCGCTCAGCGGCTACCTGCTGCGCGGCCTGGACTGCGGCGCCCTCGACATCGCCGAGGTCGCCCGCCTGACCGGGCTGACCCGGGCGGACCTGGAGGGCTTCGCCTCGCCCCGGCGCGGTGACCTGACGGCCTCCGCCAAGTAGCGGGCCTGTCACAGCCGTCACCGACGGCTGGCGTTGTCACCTCCGCCCCGTAGTGTGGAGGGCACGCATGGACGTGTGAGAGGAACGGGGCGGCGGTGTCTTCGGGGGAGACCTCCAACGGAAAGGGCCAGGGCGACGGGACCGGTCGGCTGCTGGCGGGGCGCTATCGGGTCGTGGCCCAGCTCGGGCGCGGCGGCATGGGCGTCGTGTGGAGAGCCGTCGACGAGGTCCTGGGCCGTGAGGTCGCGGTCAAGGAACTGCGCACGTACACCGACGCGGACGGGCCCGAACTGGCCGATCTGCGGCTGCGGATGCAGCGCGAGGCCCGCGCGGCGGCCCGGGTGCGCCATCCCGGAGTCGTCGCGGTCCACGACGTGGCGGAGGTCGACGGGCGCCCGCTGATCGTCATGGAGCTGGTCGACGGGCCCTCCCTGGACGACGTGCTGCGCGAGCGCGGCACCCTCGACGTGCGCGAGGCGGCCGGGATCGGCGCCAAGGTGATGGACGCGCTGGCGGCCGCCCACCGCGCGGGCGTTCTGCACCGCGACGTCAAGCCCGGCAACATCCTGCTGGAGCGCTCGGGCCGCGTCGTGCTGACCGACTTCGGCATCGCCACCATGGACGACCCGGGCGACGGCTCGGCCACCCATCTGACCCGCAGCGGTGAAATCGTCGGCTCCCTGGACTACTTGGCCCCCGAGCGGGCCCAGGGCGCCGACCCCGGACCGTCCTCCGACGTCTGGGCCCTGGGCGCCACGCTGTACGCGGCGGTCGAGGGTTCCTCGCCCTTCCGCCGTACGTCGACGTACTCGACGCTTGCCGCGATCGTGACCGAGCCACTGCCCGAACCCCACCGCGCGGGCGCCCTCGGACCGGTGCTCCAGCGGCTTCTGGACAAGCGGCCCGATACCCGCCCGGAGGCCGAGCAGGCCCGCGAACTGCTGCAGGCGGTCGCGGACATGGGCGGCACGGACACCCCGACGACGACGCTGCGGCCGGGTGCGGCTGCCGGTGCCGACCCGAGGCCCGATACGGAGCGCAGCCTTCCCGCGCAGCCTCCGGGATTCGGTCCCGCGGAGCCGGCCGCTCACACGAGCCCCGAGCTGGCGCAGGGGACCGGCACACCCGCCTCCGGCTCGGGGGAGCGCCCCGCCGCTCCCGTGTTCCCGGTGTTCGGAGCACCCGAGCAGCCCGCAACTCCCGCCGGGCACCCGGCACATGGCGAGGACGCAGGCGCCTGCACCGCGCCGTCGGCGCCCGCCGGCTTCGGGCCGCCCGGGCCGATGGGCCCGTACTCCGCGTCGGCGCCCACCGGCCCCGTGCCCACCTCGCCCCCGCCCCGCCGCAAGGGCCGCGTCCTGCTTGCCGCCGCGGCCGTCGTCGCCGTCCTCGCCGCGGCCGGGACCACGGTCGCCGTGCTCAACGGCTCGGGCAAGACGGGCAACGACGCCAAGGCGGCCGGGTCCGCCACGAGCGCCGCGGCCTCCGGCGCGACGACCGGGCACACGGACGGCGACCACTCCGGCGGCCCCACACCCACGAAGCACAAGGGCGGCAAGACCCCGACCGGGTCCGAGGCGACCGGCGCCGAGGGCCGGCCCGAGCCCACCGGCCGGGCCTCTTCGTCCGCCCCGGCCAAGTCCTCCGGCGGTGGCACGACGGGCGGTTCCTCCTCGGGCGGCTCCTCGGGCGGTACGTCCGGGGGCAGTTCGGGCGGCAGCGGCGGCGGTTCCGGCACCGGCGGCACCACCGGCGGAGGCGGCTCCACCACCCCGGCCCCCGCCTGCACCTCCATCGGCGGAGGCAAGTACAACTGCACCGTCTGGCGCACCGCCAAGTCCTACACCGCCTCCGGCGCCGAGGCCGGCGTGCTCAACGCGGGCACCAACTACTTCTTCTGCCAGCAGAACCTGGGCCGCCGCGAGACCTACGGCCAGTGGACCAACGTGTGGTGGGCGAAGACGGACGACGACAGCGGCAACAGGAACGTCTACGTCAGCGACGTCTACCTCAAGGGCGGCGACAACGACGAGCCCGTCCCGGGACTGCCCGTCTGCTGATCGCGCACGAACCGCTCCAGACCGGACGTCGTGACCAGCTTCTCCTCGGCGAGCACCCGGGTGCCCAGCTCGCACAGCCGCGCATCGGCGCGCGCCCGCGCGCAGAACTCCTCGGGCGTGACGCCGAACAGCTGCCGCAACCGCGGTACGGCCGTGAGCAGTTCGGTGATCAGCTCCCGCTGGCCGGGGTGACCGCGTGGGACACCGGCGCCGTCGTGCAGGACCCCGCGCCGGTTGACGTAGCTGTACACGCCGGGCAACCGCGTGCCGTCCGGCAGCTCGATCCGTACCTCCGGCGCCGGCAGCCAGGCCCGCCGGTAGTTGCCGTACGGCAGCGGTACGCCCTCGCTCGCGTCGATCACCGCGAGCTGCTCGGCGTCGAGCCAGGTCACGAACAACTCCCGTACGGCGCCGGGTGCTTGGACCGGTGACGCGGAGACGTAGCCCATGCGGCTGACGTGCGCGGAGACCCCGACGGCGAGGCCGGTGACCCGGGTGCGCACCATCGGGACGGGCGAGGTGATCCCGGTCTGCCGCATCTTGTGGCGCAGCTGGCCCGGGCAGGCGTTGGAGCCCACCGCGAGGACCGGGACGCGGTCCTCGTGGGTCAGGCGGTCCAGGGGCAGCAGCAGGTCGCCGTCGAGGAGCCCGGACTCCTCGGGCCAGGCCCCCGGGTAGCGCAGCGGATCCGTGGCCGGGGCCTCGTCCAGCCCCAGCGCCTCCAGGGTGCGGTCCGCGTGCCCGTGCACGGTCCGCTCAGTTCGCCGGCGGCAGCTCGCCCGAACCGCGGGTGATCAGCCGGGTCGGCAGCTCGATGCGCTCGGGCTGCAGCTGGGAGCCGTCGAGCTGGCGGAAGAGGCGGTCGGCGGCGGTGCGGCCGAGGGCCGCCGCGTCCTGGGCGACGACGGTGACGCCCGGCTGCAGCAGGTCGGCGAGTTCGATGTCGTCGAAGCCGACCAGCGCGACCGGGCGCTTCTGCTCGGCGAGGACGCGGACCACGGTGACCGTCACACGGTTGTTGCCCGCGAAGATCGCGGTGACGGGGTCGGGCCCGGCCAGCATCTCCTCGGTCGCCCGGCGCACCCGCTGCGGGTCCGTGACGCCCAGGGACATCCAGGAGTCCGCGACCGTGATGCCCGCGTCCTCCATGGCCGCCCGGTAGCCGCGCAGCCGCTCGGCGGCCGTGTGGATGCGGGGCATGTCACCGACGAAGCCGATCCGGCGGTGGCCGTGGGCGATGAGGTGGGCCACGCCGTCGCGGGCCCCGCCGTAGTTGTCGGACAGGACCACGTCGGCGTCGATCTTCCCGGCCGGACGGTCCACGAACACCGTGGCGACGCCCGCCCTGATCTCGGGCTCCAGATACCGATGGTCGCCGCCGGCCGGGATGATCACCAGCCCGTCCACGCGCCGTGCGCACAGCGCCAGGGCCAGCTCCTGCTCGCGGTCCGGGTCCTCCGCGCTGGAGCCGTTGATCAGCAGGGCGCCGTGCGCGCGGGCCACTTCCTCGACGGCGCGGCTGAGCGGGCCGTAGAACGGGTCGGCGAGGTCCTCCAGGACCAGGCCGATGCTGGCGGTGCGGCCCTTGCGCAGGACGCGCGCGCTGTCGTTGCGGCGGAAGCCCAGCGCGTCGATGGCCTCCTGGACGCGGCGCTCGGTCTCCGGCGTGACACCGGGCTCGCCGTTGACCACGCGGGAGACGGTCTTGAGGCCGACTCCGGCGCGCGCCGCCACGTCCTTCATGGTCGGACGATTGCCGTAACGCGTTCCTGAGAGGGGTGTTGTTCGGCGTGCGGTCTCGGGCACGATGCGCTGTCCTGTCCTGTCTCGTCCACGGGGGATGCGTCGACCATGAGTTTGTATGAGGATGTGGCGTCGAGCATAGGGCCTGGACAACGTTGTCATATGCACGAGAGACTGTCCATCGCAATCTCCGGCCTCCGTCCCCACTGCGAGACCGGCTCAGCATTCTCCTTGATTGAAGGGGGAACTTCCCCTGGATGTCCGGAGAACCGATGGTTTGACGGGGAGATCCGACACTGATGCACACCGACCTCGTGGCCGCGCTCGACATCGGCGGCACCAAGATCGCCGGGGCACTGGTGGACGACCACGGCCAGATCCTGGTGCGTGCGCAGCGTGCCACGCCCGCGCAGCAGGACGGCGAGACCGTGATGGGCGCAGTGGAGGAGGTCCTCGGCGAACTCACCGCCTCGCCCCTCTGGGGACGCGCCACGGCCCTCGGTATCGGCAGCGCCGGCCCGGTGGACGCCTCCGCGGGCACGGTGAGCCCGGTGAACGTGCCCGGCTGGCGCGACTACCCGCTCGTGCGCAGGGTGCAGGCCGCGGCCGGAGGGCTGCCCGTCGAGCTGATCGGTGACGGCGTGGCCATCACGGCGGCCGAGCACTGGCAGGGCGCCGCCCGCGGTCACGACAACGCGCTGTGCATGGTGGTCTCCACGGGAGTCGGCGGCGGTCTGGTCCTCAACGGCCAGCTGCACCCCGGCCCCACCGGCAACGCGGGCCACATCGGCCACATCAGTGTCGACCTGGACGGCGATCTGTGCCCGTGCGGTTCGCGCGGGTGCGTGGAGCGCATCGCGAGCGGCCCCAACATCGCCCGCCGCGCGCTGGAGGACGGCTGGCGTCCCGGCCCCGACGGAGACACCTCGGCCGCCGCGGTGGCCGAGGCGGCCCGGGCCGGGGATCCGGTCGCCGTCGCGTCCTTCGAGCGTGCCGCCCAGGCGCTGGCCGCCGGCATCGCGGCCACCGCCACGCTGGTCGAGATCGACATCGCGGTGATCGGCGGGGGCGTGGGCAAGGCCGGCGACGTCCTGTTCACGCCGCTGCGCAAGGCCCTCGGCCAGTACGCGACGCTGTCCTTCGTGCAGCGCCTGGAGATCACGCCGGCCCAGATGGGCACGGACGCGGGACTGGTCGGTGCGGCCGCGGCCGCGCTCGCCCGGCGGACGGACGCGGCCGCGGTCTGAGGAAGACCCACGCGGTATGGCCGGCCCGGCGCAGGAACGTTCACCCCTGCTGCCGGGCCCCGTACGGCCTCAGCAGGTCAGCTGCGCGTCGGCCCAGTCCGCGTGGTCGGAGTCGATGCCGTCGCCGCCGTCGGTGACGACCAGCCGGACCACCTGGGCGCCGGTTACGTCCGCGGTGACCGGCTGGGCCGGCATCGCGTTGGTCAGGACGCCGGTGGAGGCGACCTTGGTGCCGTCGGCCCAGATCTCGAAGGCGACGGTCCCGTTCGCGCCCTTCTCGTCGTCGACGCCGACGTCGGCGGTGACCTTCTCGCACTTCTTGCCGGTGTAGTACTCGACGGCGCTCTCCGCGTGCACGCCGAGCCCCTTGCCGTAGACCACGCCGCCGATGGTGAGGGGATGGCCGTCGCCCGCGGCGCTCTCCCCGTTGCTGGTGTTGCGCTCGACCGGCCCGTAGCCGTTGGTGGCCGACATCCAGGGCAGGTCGCCGAGCCCGGAGGTGCCCGAGGGCGGTGGTACGACGACGGACGCGGTCAGCGGCACCGTGGCGGCGGCGCGGGTCCCGGCCGGTGAGCGGTAGGTCGCGCTGAGCGTCAGGTCGTACGAGCCCGTCGGCGTCCCTGCCGGTGCGGTGACCGACCACCTGGTGCGCAGCGAGCGGCCCGTCGGCACGGCGGCGGACGTGGTCGGCGACATGGCCTTGACCGTCCACCCCTCGGGTCCGGTCATCCGCACCGCGACGTGCTCGGCGGGCGTACGGCCGAGATCGGTGACGGTGGAGGTCAGCGGCATCGCGGTGCCGGCCACCGTCAACGGGCTGCCGTCCATGCCGAGTTCGACGGCGGGAGGATGCGTGGCCCAGCCGCGGTCGGCGGTGACGCGCACCAGGACCGTTCCGTGCGCCGGGACGGTAGCCGAGACCGTGCCCGCGGTGTTGTAGCTCTTGTGCTGCCACAGGTCGCGCAGCGTGTAGGCGGGGGCCTGCGGCAGGCCGACGGCCTTGGCGGTCGTGGCGATCCGCTGGGCGCTGCCGGACTCGTTGAACAGGGCCACCGCGCGGCTGCCGTCCTTCATCTCCTTGGCGACGACCCAGCGTCCGCCCCCGGACGAGACGACCGTGCCCTGCTTGCCCAGCGGGTCCTGGTCGACGGCGATGACCTCCTTGTTGTCCAGGATGTCGAAGGTCGCCTGGGAGGCCGTGCGCAGGTCGGAGCCGATGAGCAGGGGGGCGGCCATGACCGACCACATCGAGAAGTGCGAGCGGTACTCGGTGTCGGTCATCCCGCCGTTGCCGACCTCCAGCATGTCCGGGTCGTTCCAGTGGCCGGGACCGGCGTACGGGGCGAGCGGCAGGTTCTGCTTGAGGATGCTCAGCATGGAGCCCCAGCTGTCGCTGATGTCACCCGTCGTACGCCACGAGTGGCCCACGTCGGCGGCCCATTCCCAGGGCTTGTTCTCGCCCCATTCGCAGATGCTGTAGACGATCGGCCGGCCCGTCGCCTTCAGGGCGTCGCGCATGGTCGTGTAACGCTGTCTGGCGTCCACGCCCTGGTTGTTGCAGTTGTCGTACTTGAGGTAGTCGACACCCCAGTCCGCGAACTGCTGGGCGTCGCTGTACTCATGCCCGAGGGCGCCCGGGAACCCGGCGCTGTTGCACGTCTTGGTGCCGGCGCTGGTGTAGATGCCGAGCTTGAGGCCCTTGGAGTGCACGTAGTCGGCGACCGCCTTGATCCCGTCGGGGAAGCGGACCGGGTCCGGTACGAGCTTGCCGTCCGCGTCCCGGTTCGGCAGGGCCCAGCAGTCGTCGAGGTTGACGTACTGGTACCCGGCGTCCTTGAGGCCCTTCTCCACGAAGAGGTCCGCGATGCCCTTGACCATGGACTCGTTGAACTCGGCGCGGCAGTGCGTGGAGTTCCAGTTGTTGAAGCCCATGGGAGGGGTGAGCGCGAGACCGTCGGCCAGGGCCGGTGCGGCGGGTTCCGAGTCGGGCACCGCCACGGCGGGCGCGGCGAGTCCCGCCACGCACAGCAGCCCTGCGGACAGCGCTCCGACGACTCTTCGACGGGGTGTGCGGGTGTGAGGGTGACGCATCGTTACGTTCCTCCGAGCACGCGAAAGGTGGGATGACGTCATGTCCGTGTCATCACTGCGCGTTTACGGTAGGACGTGTCTGAGTCTGTTGGAAGGGGAGCGGTAGCGGTTGTTCGATCGTGTTGGGTCCGGGCTCGGGCCGGTCCGCGGCCGCGTACGTCGAGCGGGCGTGACCCCCGGACGGTTCCGGCAGTTGAACCGGGCATGAAGAAGCGCAGCATGATGGCCATCGCCTCCCTCGCCACCGGGTTCGTCGTGGCGGCGATCACCCCCTCGCACGGCGGGGACCACCAGGTCCTGGGCGATCACCAGGCCCAGAGCGACCTCGGGGTCGACGACACGCTCGGCACCGTGACCCACACGGTGGGCGACGGTGCCCTCCCCGGCGCCGACCAGGCACTCGACTAGAGCGGACGGCCGCACTCCGGAGCCCAGGGCGCCGGTGCACCCGCACCCTGCGGGCACCGGCGCCCCCTTGTGTGCGCCCTCAACTGGGCCTGGTTTCCGTGGCAGGGTGGAACGGGCAAGCCACAGGGGGCCAACAGAAGAGGGGGAGTCCGTGATCGTCTGGATCAACGGCGCGTTCGGTGCGGGGAAGACCACCACCGCACGGGAACTGATCGAACTGATCCCGAACAGCACGCTCTTCGACCCCGAGGTCATCGGCGCGGCGCTGGCGCACCTGCTGCCGCCCAAGCACCTCGCCGAGGTCGGCGACTTCCAGGATCTGCCGATCTGGCGCCGGCTCGTGATCGACACCGCGGCCGCGATGCTGGCCGAGCTCGGCGGGACCCTCGTGATCCCCATGACCCTGCTGCGTCAGGAGTACCGCGACGAGATCTTCGGGGGCCTCGCGGCCCGCCGTATCCCGGTCCGGCACGTGCTCCTCGCCCCGGCGGAAACGATCCTGCTCGAGCGAATAGCGGGCCGGGAGGTACCTCCGGACCTCCCGGACGGGGAGATGCGGGTACGGCGGTGGTCCTACGACCACATCGAGCCCTACCGCGCAGCCCTCGGCAGCTGGCTGACCGCCGACGCCCACCTCGTCGACACCAGCGCGCTGACGGCACACCAGGCCGCGCTGCGCATCGCGGAGGCCGTCGGCAGCGGTGAGGCCGCCCCGTGCGACATCGTCCAGACGCCCGAGCCCACCGCCGAGACCCTCGCCTCCGGCGTCCTCCTCTTCGACGAACAGGACCGCGTCCTGCTCGTCGACCCCACCTACAAGGCCGGCTGGGAGTTCCCCGGCGGCGTCGTCGAACCCGGCGAGGCCCCCGCCCGCGCCGGCATGCGCGAGGTCGCCGAGGAGACCGGCATCCACCTCGACGACGTGCCGCGGCTCCTGGTCGTCGACTGGGAGGCGCCGGCGCCGCCCGCCTTCGGCGGTCTGCGGCTCCTCTTCGACGGCGGCCGGCTCGGCGCCGACGAGGCCGCCCGCCTCCTGCTGCCAGGCCCCGAACTGCGCGACTGGCGGTTCGCCACCGAGGAGGAGGCGGCCGATCTGCTGCCGCCGGTGCGCTACGAGCGGCTGCGCTGGGCCCTGCGGGCGCGCGAGCGCGGAGCGGCGCTGTACCTCGAGGCAGGCGTGCCGACGGGCTGACTTCACCCGTCCTGACCCGCCATCAGGGGACTTTGCCGGACCGAAAAGATCCCAGGGGGAAAATGTGGGCGAATTGTCGCCATCCCGGTATGAACAGGAACATGAAGAAGGTACACGCGAGTTCTAGCGTCAGTGCGCAGCTCAGACCTCTCGCGGCCGCTCGGCCGCCACCACAAGGCCGCGGAGTCACCGCGGGCCGAAGGAGGGACATGCGCGCGCAGAAATCGGCCCTCACAAGGGGACTCACACTTGCCGCCGGGCTCGTTCTCGCACTCGCCGCGTGCAGCAGCAACAGCGGCGGCGGTGGTTCGAGCAAGAGCAACTCGGCCGGCCTCTCGTCCTGCAACACCCAGGGCAAGGCCAACACCTGCAACTCCGCGGCCACCAAGTCCGGTGGAACGTTCACCTATGTGCTGGAGAAGAACATCCAGCAGTGGAACGTGCAGGACACCAACGGCAACACCTTCGAGAACGCCGAGGCGCTCGAAGTCGTCCTGCCCCAGGTCTTCGTCCCGCTGCCCGACTTCACCGTCTCCCTCAACAAGGACCTGATGACGTCGGCGACGCAGACCAGCAGCAGCCCGCAGACCATCGTCTACAAGATCAACCCGAAGGCGGCGTGGAACGACGGAACGCCGATCAGCGCCGACGACTTCATCTACTACTGGCGCACCAACAACGGCAAGGACTGCCCGCCGCCGCCCGCCAGCGACGCCAGCCAGACCAAGGGCTGCCTGCCGCAGAGCACGGCCGGCTACGACCGCGTCAAGTCCCTGACCGCGTCCGACGGCGGCAAGACCGTCACCATGGTGATGGCCAAGCCGTACTCCGACTGGAAGTCGCTGTTCGGCGGCGGGTACCCGCTGTATCCGGCGCACATCGCCGAGAAGATCTCCGGTGCCAAGGCCGGCGACGCCGCACACATGACGGCCGCCCAGATGACCCAGGGCTGGCAGTACTTCCAGAAGAACCCGCCCACCAAGTACGCGACGGCGGGCGCCTACAAGATGACGCAGTGGGTGGACAACGACCACGGCACGTACGAGCCCGACCCCAAGTGGTGGGGCACGACCAAGCCGACCCTGCAGCGGCTGATCTTCAAGGTGATCTCGGACGCCACCCAGGAGCCGACCGCCCTGCGCAACAACGAGGTCCAGGGCATCTATCCGCAGCCCGAGGTGGACCTGGTCAACCAGGTCAAGTCCATCCCGAACGTCACCTACAACATCGGCAACGGACTGCAGTGGGAGCACTTCGACCTCAACCTGCACAACCCGGTGCTAGGCAAGTACACCGCCCTGCGCCAGGCGATGTTCACGGCGATCAGCATCAAGGACATCGTGTCCAAGACTGTCGGCCAGTTCGACCCCAACGTGAAGCAGCTCGGCAACCACAACTTCGTGCCCGGGCAGGCCGGTTACCAGGACCTGGTCACCGCCACCGGACAGGGCTCCGGTGACCTCGCCAAGGCGAAGAAGTACCTGACGGACGCCAAGTTCACCGGGGTGGGCACCGCCCTGAAGACGCCGGACGGCAAGGCCGTCGGCCCCTTCAACTGCCGCTACACCACCGGCAACCAGATCCGGCAGAGCGAGTGCCAGATCCTGCAGAGCGACCTCGGGAACCTGGGCATCAAGGTCACCATCAAGCCGATCGGCGCCGCCGACCTCGGCACGGTGCTGGCCGGGCACCAGTACGACATCATCGTCTTCGCCTGGGTGGCGGCGCCCTTCCCGACCTCCGGCGCCCAGCAGAACTGGTCCACCGGTGGCGGAGGCAACTACGGCGGCTACAGCGACAAGAAGGTCGACGCCCTGATCGGCGAGGCCATCGGGCAGACGGACCCGTCGAAGGCGGCTTCCCTGCTGAACCAGGCGGACAAGATCATGGTCAACGCCGCCTATGTCCTGCCGCTGTACCAGAAGCCGACGTTCCTCGCCGTCCAGACGCGGTTCGTGAACATGCGGAACAACTCCACCAACGTGGGTCCGCCCTACAACACCGCCGAGTGGGGCCTGAAGAAGTAACCCACCCCCCATGTCCGGTCCCGGTGACCCCGGGACCGGACACGACCGGCACGTCAGCCCACCGGCCCGCGAGAGAAGACCGCATGCTCGCCTACACCGTGCGCCGCATCCTCGTCTCGATCCCCGTCCTGATCGCCTCGACGTTCATCGTGTTCCTGGTCGTGGTCAACGCAGGCAACCCGGTCGCCAACTTCGCGACCTCGCGGCAGCCGCCGCCGAGCAAGGCGGCCGTCGCCGCGTTCGCCAAGCACATCCACGCCGACCAGCCGGCCGCACAGCGCTACTGGAACTGGATCACCGGAGTCCTGCACGGCGACTGGGGCCCGTCCGTGCAGCCCAACCTCGACATCGGGCACGACCTGTTCACGCGGTTCAGGGTGACCATCACCCTGGTCGCCGCCGCGATGATCATCGCTCTCATCATGGCCGTGATCTTCGGTGTGTTCAGCGCGATCCGCCAGTACTCCGCCGCCGACTACACCATCACCTTCTTCGGCTTCCTCTTCCTCGCCATGCCGGTGTTCTGGTTCGCGGTGCTGCTCAAGCAGGCCGGAATCTGGTTCAACGAGCAGACCGGCAGCCAGTTCCTCGGCACCATCGGCGAGAAGTCGCCGTACCTCGAGGTCGACACCACCTGGAACCAGTTCACCGACCACGTCGGCCACCTGGTCCTGCCCACCATCACCCTGGCCCTGGTCTCCTTCGCCTCCTGGACCCGCTACACGCGCGCCTCGATGCTGGAGGTCCTCAACAGCGACTACGTCCGTCTGGCCCGCGCCAAGGGGCTGCGCCGCCGCACGGTGATGGTGCGGCACGCGCTGCGCACCGCGCTCATCCCGCTGACCACGGTCACCGCGCTCGACATCGCGATCATCATGGGCGGCGCGGTCATCACGGAGACGATCTTCCAGTGGCACGGCATGGGGGAGATGCTCGTCGAGTCGGCCTCGACCGTCGACGTCTACCGGACCATGGCGTGGCTGCTGCTCTCCGCCGTCGTCGTCATCGGGTTCAACCTCGCCGCCGATCTCCTCTACGCCGTACTCGACCCGAGGATCCGCTATGACTGACACCGAGGCTCCCGGATCCGGCACCCAACTCGGCGGAACGGAACACGAGTTCACGGTCAAGCAGCGCAGCCAGACGCAGCTGGTGCTGCGCCGCTTCCTGCGCCACAGGGCCGCGATGGTCAGCCTGATCGTGTTCGTGCTGATCCTGCTGTGGGCGTTCATCGGCCCGCACCTGTGGCACTACTCGTACCAGAAGTACACCCCGGACAACTCCCAACCCCCGTCCTGGAAGCATCCGTTCGGCACCAACGCCTCCGGCTACGACGCCTACGCCCAGGTCATGCGCGGTACCCAGACCTCGCTGAAGATCGCCATCCTGATCGCCCTCGGGTCCACCGTCGTCGGCGCCGTCTGGGGCGCGGTCGCGGGCTTCTACCGGGGGGCGGTCGACTCGCTCATGATGCGCATCGCCGATCTGGTGCTCACCCTGCCGCTGTTCGCGATCGCCCTGGTCATCTCCTCGCGCAGCAACGGCTCCTGGTACTGGATCGCCGCCGTCATCGCCGGACTGACCTGGGCGTACGTGTCCCGCGTGGTGCGTTCCACGGTCCTGTCGCTGCGCGAGAAGGAGTTCGTGGAGGCGGCGCGGGCCCTGGGCGCCTCGGACGCGCGGATCATCTTCCGGCATCTGCTGCCCAACTCGCTCGGCCCGATCATCGTCAACGCGACCGTGCTCGTGGCCACCGGCATCCTCACCGAGACGGCGCTGTCCTTCGTCGGCTTCGGCGTCCAACCGCCCGACACCTCACTGGGGTTGCTGGTCTCCCAGGCGCAGACGGCGGTCGACACCCGGCCCTGGCTCTTCTACATCCCCGGCGCCTTCATCATCGCCATCGCCCTGACCATCAACTTCGTCGGCGACGGGCTGCGCGACGCCTTCGATCCCCGGCAGCAAAGGGTGCGACAGTGACGATCATCGGCAAGGGCGAGGAGTCCGGCGCGGTCCTCGAAGTGGAGGACCTCGGCGTCGAGTTCCCCACCGAGGACGGTCTCGTACGGGCCGTGCGCGGCGTCGGCTACCGCCTCGACCGCGGCGACTCGCTCGGCATCGTCGGCGAGTCCGGCTCCGGCAAGTCGGTCACCGCGCTCGCCGTCATGGGCCTGCTGCCGACCACGGCCCGGGTGCGCGGCTCGGTCCGCTTCGAGGGCACGGAGCTGCTCGGCCTGTCCGACGCGCGCCTGTCCGACCTGCGCGGCAGCGGCATCGCGATGATCTTCCAGGACCCGATGACCTCCCTCAACCCCGTCTACTCCGTGGGCTTCCAGATCGCGGAGACACTGCAACGCCACGACCCCGCCCTGAAGTCCCGCGGCGCCCACGAGCGCGCCGTCGAACTCCTCGGCACGGTCGGCATCCCCAGCCCGGAACGGCGCGTCGACAACTACCCGCACGAACTCTCCGGCGGCATGCGCCAGCGCGTCGTCATCGCCATCGCCATGGCCAACGACCCTGACGTGATCATCGCCGACGAGCCGACCACCGCCCTCGACGTCACCGTGCAGGCGCAGATCCTCGACGCCCTGGAGACCGCCCGTGCCGAGACCGGCGCCGCCCTCGTGCTCATCACCCACGACCTCGGCGTGGTCGCCGGCCACTGCGACCGGGTCTCCGTGATGTACGCGGGCCGGATCGTGGAGACCGGCTCGGTCGAGGACATCTTCTACACCCCGCGCATGCCCTACACCCTCGGCCTGCTCGGCTCACTGCCCCGGATGGACCGCGAGGAGGCACGCCTCACCCCGATCAGCGGCTCCCCGCCGTCCCTGCTGAACCTGCCGCCCGGCTGCCCGTTCGCCCCGCGCTGCCCCATGCGCCGCGACCAGTGCGACAGCAGGGAACCGGAGTTGCGCAAGGCCGGGCACGAACTGCACCTCAGCGCCTGCCACTTCGCCGACGAACTCGTCGACACCGGCGCCGCGGAGGTCTTCGAGGTGGCCGGCGCCGACTCCGAGGCCCTGGCCCGCTTCGCCGACACCGTCGCCACGAGGACAGACGCCGAGGAGGACTCCGTATGAGCGCTCCCGCCCAGTCCGCCGCCGCGCCGCTGCCCCCGCTGCCCGGGCACGGCGGCACCGGCGAACCCGTCCTCCAGGTGCGCGACCTCGTCAAGCACTTCCCGGTGATGTCCCGCGGCGTCGTCCGACGCCGCATCGGCGACGTCCACGCGGTGTGCGGGGTCTCCTTCGACCTGTTCCAGCACGAGACCCTCGGCCTGGTCGGCGAGTCCGGCTCCGGCAAGACGACCACCGCACGCACCATCCTCGGCCTGGAGAGCGCGACCTCGGGCCAGGTCCGCTACGGCGGCCACGAGCTCACCGCGCTGACCCGGCGCCGGATGCGGCCGCTGCGCCGCGAGCTCCAGATCGTCTTCCAGGACCCGTACGCCTCCCTCGACCCGCGCATGTCCGTCCACGAGATCGTCGCCGAACCCCTGCGCATCCACGGCCGCTACGACACCGGCGGCCCGGAGGAGGTACGGGAGCTGCTGCGCCTGGTCGGCCTCAACCCCGAGCACGGCAACCGCTACGCCCACGAGTTCTCCGGCGGCCAGCGCCAGCGCATCGGCATCGCCCGCGCGCTGGCCCTGCGTCCCAAGGTGATCGTGCTGGACGAGCCGGTCTCGGCGCTCGACGTGTCGATCCAGGCGGGCGTCCTCAACCTGCTGATGGACCTGCAGAGCGAGCTGGGCCTGTCGTTCCTGTTCGTCGCCCACGACCTGTCGGTGATGCGCCATGTCGCCGGCCGGGTGGCGGTCATGTATCTGGGCCGGCTGGTCGAGATCGCCCCCGCCCGCCGCCTGTTCACGGCCCCCGCGCACCCCTACACCCAGGCCCTCGTCTCCGCCATCCCGCTGCCGGACCCGCGCAAGGAACGCGCCCGCACACGCGTCCTCGTGCAGGGCGACGTGCCCAGCCCGGTCCGCCCGCCCAGCGGCTGCCGCTTCCGCACCCGCTGCCCCAAGTTCGCCCATCAGCTCACGGAGAGCCAGCGCACCGCCTGCGTCGAGGACGTGCCCGAGCTGATCGACCGGGGCGGCGGCAACCCCGTCGCCTGCCACTACGCGGAGAGCGTCGAGCTGTTGTAGGCCAGCCGCAGCTCCTCGTACGGGTAGGCGGTCTGCCTGCTCTCCTGCCGCAGCCGGCCGAGGAAGCGGTTCAGGACGGCGGTCAGGGGAGCGTCCCGGGCGATGATCGCCGCGGCGGTCTTCGGGGCGCCGTCCGCGTGCGCGCCGATCGCGCAGGCCCGTACGAAGGCCTCACGCTCCTTGCGGTCGTAGCCGTACAGGGCGGTGGCGAGGTAGTTCACCAGGTGCGCCCGCGTGTAGACGAGGTCGTAGTCCCGGTGCCGGTCGAAGAAGGCGCGCTCCTGCCGGGTGAGCCGGAAGCGGGGGCTGAGCGCGAGGCCGTAGTCGGCGAGGCAGAACTCCTCGCCGTCGGTGAGCACGTTCTGGAAGTGGGCGTCGCAGTGCAGGAGTTCACGGTCGCGGAGGAAGGAGGTCAGCGTCGCGAGCCACTCCTCGACCCGGGCGCAGGCACGGTCCGGGTCGCCGGTGCGCAGCTCGGTGTCGAGCCAGTCGTGCAGGGTGTGCGGAAAGTACTCAAGGAAGAGGGTGAGGCTCGCCGAGGCCGTGCGCAGGGCCTCGAGGCGCTCGCGCACCTGGCAGGAGCCGCCCCAGTACGCCACCACCTCGTCCACGTCGGCCAGTTCGTCCGGGAGCGGCTGCACGGTGTCCGGCAAGATCCGCCAGTGGTGCATCAGCGGGAAGCCCGGGAAGCGGTCGGCCAGCACCCAGTTGGTCGTCATCGTGTGCGCGGCCAGCTCGCGCCAGGCGCCGAAGCCCGGGCCCCCGATGCCGTAGTGGCAGAAGGACGGCAGCTCGAACACGTTCGCCGTGGAGCCGGTGTTCCCGGGTAGGCGCTCGATGTCCGTGAGCGGCACCCGTTTCACGAAGACCCGGTGCCCGTCCACGTCGACCAGCACCGATCGCCCCCCGATCCCGGCGCCGGCGGGCGTCCCCGTCGCCAGGAGACCCGCCAGCTCGTGGTCGCTGAGCAGACCCAGGGTGGTGGCGAGGTCGGTGTGGGCGGCGCGGCGCGCGGCGGAGGACATGACCTCCATGGTCAGGGTGACGGCGGGTGCCTGTCTGCCGATCGGCCAAGTGCCGTTCTCACGTGGACGATCGGCGGGTCACCGTGCGTGCCGCCGCCCGCGCGTCAGGCCACCGGCTCCTGCGCGGAGGCCGGCTCGGTGGCCAGCAGCGCGGTGATCCCCTCGGCGAGGTGCGGGCCGAGCTCGCCCCAGCCGTCCTTGTAGCCGTAGACGCCGGCCAGGGTGCGGGCCTCGTAGTCGCCGTTGAGGATCTCGATGTCGGTGGCCGTGATCAGTGAGGGGTGGGCGACGCCGAGAGCGGCCGAGACCTTCGTCAGCTCCTTGCGCACGGTGCGCAGGTAGACGGCGGCGCGGGTGGCCTTGGAGGCCGGGTCGAGGCCGCGGGCCAGCCACTGGTTCTGGGTGGCGATGCCGGTGGGGCACTTGTCGGTGTGGCACTTCTGCGACTGGATGCAGCCGATCGAGAGCATGGCCTCGCGGGCCACGTTGATCATGTCGGCCCCCAGGGCGAAGGCGACCGCGGCGTTCTCGGGCAGGCCGAGCTTGCCGGAGCCGATGAAGGTCACATCGTCGGTCAGCCCCAGTTCGGCGAAGGTGCTGTAGACGCGGGAGAAGCCCATCCGGAACGGCAGCGACATCGAGTCGGTGAAGATCAGGGGCGCCGCTCCGGTGCCGCCCTCGCCGCCGTCGACCGTCACGAAGTCGACGCCGCGGTCACCGCGCGCCATCAGCCGGGCCAGCTCCTGCCAGAAGTCCATCTCGCCCACCGCGCTCTTGATCCCGACCGGCAGGCCGGTCTCGGTGCCGAGCAGTTCGACGAAGTCGAGCATCGAGTCGACGTCGGTGAACGCGGTGTGCCGGGACGGGGAGGCGCAGTCCTTGCCGACGGGGATGCCGCGGATCTCGGCGATCTCGGGGGTGACCTTCGCGCCCGGCAGCATGCCGCCGAGCCCGGGCTTGGCACCCTGGGAGAGCTTGATCTCTATCGCCCTGACCGGGGCGCCGGCGACCACGTCCTTGAGCTTGTCGAGGTTGAAGCTGCCGTCCTCGTTGCGGCAGCCGAAGTACGACGTGCCGATCTGCAGCACGAGATCACCGCCGTTGCGGTGGTACGGCGAGAGGCCGCCCTCGCCCGTGTTCTGCATCGCGCCCGCCAGCGCCGCCCCCTTGTTGAGCGCCGTGATCGCCGCGCCCGACAGGGAGCCGAAGCTCATCGCCGAGATGTTCACCACGCTCGCAGGCCGGAACGCCTTGGCGCGACCGCGCGGTCCGCCCAGCACCTTGGCCGACGGCAGCGGGGCCTGCGGGTCGTGCACGTCGGGCAGGGCGTCGGCGAAGGTGCGCTGCTTGAGGTAGGCGTGCCCCTGCGTGTGCTCGACGTCGACGTCGGTGCCGAACCCGAAGTAGTTGTTCTCGCCCTTGGCCGACGCGTAGATCCAGGTGCGCTGGTCACGGCTGAACGGCCGCTCCTCCTCGTTGGAGGTCACGATGTACTGCCGCAGCTCCGGCCCGATCGTCTCCAGCAGATACCGGGCGTGCCCGATGACCGGGAAGTTCCGGAGCAGCGCGTGCTTCTTCTGGACGAGATCGCGGCCGGCCACCAGCGCCAGTGCTGCTGCGGTGGCCGCGCCGATGTTCCGGGCGCGCATGAACGTTCCTCTCCGTCGAAGAAATGCGAATCGATAGTAGGGGCCGCCGGGTTCGGCGATACGGCGGGGGCGACGGTTGGGACGCCCGTCACGGATGGACGGGCGGTGAAGTGCCCCTGCTATGGTGCGCCGATGTCGATCAAGAAGTTCCAAGTCACCTTCGATTGCGCGGATCCCGAGCGCGTGGCCCGCTTCTGGTGCGAGGTGCTGGGGTACGTCGCACCGTCCCCGCCGGAGGGGTTCGCCTCGTGGGACGCCTACAACGACTCGCTGCCGGCCGAGGAGCGCGGTGCGTGGTTCGCCTGCAGTGATCCCATGGGTGAGGGCCCGCGCCTGTACTTCCAGCGCGTCCCCGAGGGCAAGGTCGTCAAGAACCGGGTGCACCTCGACGTACGGGTCGGCACCGGGCTCGTGGGGGAGGAGCGCCTGGCCGCGCTCGAGGCGGAGTGCGCACGGCTGGAGGCGCTCGGCGCGGTGAAGGTACGCGTACTGCTCGCCGACGAGGAGAACGAGTCCTGCATCTCGATGCAGGACATCGAGGGCAACGAGTTCTGCCTGGACTGAGCGCCGGTGCGCGGGCCCCGGTGATCCCGTCCCCGGCTCAGCCGGACGGGATGAGAGGGGCCCGCATGCCGAGCCACTGCTCGGCGCCCCACGCCTCGAACCGCTCCACCTCCGTGAAGCCCAGCCTGGCCGCCAGGCGCATCGAGGCCGTGTTGGCGCTCTGGGTGGTGAGCACCACCGGCTCGCCGGGAAGGACGGCGCCGAGCCGGCCGAGCGCCGCCGCGCAAGCCTCCGCCGCGTACCCGAATCCCCAGGCCCGCGGCAGGAACAGGTAGCCGAGATCGACCTTCCCCGCGGCGGCCGGGCGACGGTGGCCGGTCGCCCTCCTGAGCAGGACGTGGCCGATCATCTCCCCGTCGAGTTCGACGACGAGACTCCCGGGCCACCGCTCGGGCACCTCGGGCGTCTCGCGCTCCAGCTCGGCACGGGGCCGGGGACCGCCGAGGTAGGTGTGCACCTCGGGCGAGGCGAGCAGCTCGACGAACACCGCCCGGTCCCGCGCCTCGGGCTCGCGGAGCACCAGCCGCTCGGTCCTGATCGGCTCGGTCGGCCAGGCCACGTGTCCCAGGTCTTCCATACGCGCAGGCTAACGGACGGCCGCACCGGAAGGATCAGCCGCCCCGATGCCTGATGCCCGAAGCCTGACACCCGGTTTCTGACGCGCCCCGTGCCCGCGCCCGCACCCGCGGACTCAGGAGGAGCCGCGCCGCGCCCTGTTCACGCCTCGAACTCGGTGAGATCGATGGCGTGGACGTGCAGCGGGTGGCCGTGGACCGGGTGGACCGTCTCCCGTTCGAGCGCCATGCCGAGTTTGCGGACGACGTTCTCGGAGGCGTTGTCCCCGACCCGGTTGATGCTGATGACGCGGTCCAGGCCGCGGTCCTGGAGCGCGAACTCCAATGTGGCGTGGGCGGCTTCGGAGGCGTATCCCTGGCCCCAGAACTGCGGGCCGAGCCGCCAGCTGATCGCCACCGCCGGCATCACCTCGGGCAGGAACTCGGGCACCGACAGTCCCGTGAAGCCGATCAACTCGCCCGAGGCCAGCAGTTCGACCGCGAAGAGCCCGAAGCCCTCCTGGTCCCACTCCTCCTCCCACCGTTCGATGTCCTCGGCGGTGTCGTCCAGGCCGCGCACCGAGCCGTCGTCGATCCAGCGCATGACGCGCGGGTCCGCGTTGATGTCCGCCATCGGCACGAGGTCGTCGTCGTGCCAGTCGCGGAGGAGGAGACGGGGGGTGCGGATCTCGGTCATGCGCCCATATTGCCGCAGGCGGGCGACCTGGCATCCATCAGGATCCCCGGACGGGCGCGCCGGCCTCAGGCGGCCTGCGAGGCCTCGTGGCGCCAGAAGCCCGAGAACGTGATGCGTTCCTTGGACAGCCCCGGTCGGTGCAGATGCCTGCGCCCCTCCGCGGCCAGCGTGGACTCTCCGACGACGAATGCGTACCCGGCGGCGTCGACGGAGGTGAGCCGCAGCAGTTCGGCGAGCGCGGCGGTGCCGGCCACCGCCGTGCCGCCGTCGCGGACGACCCAGGTGACGGCGACCCCGTCAGGGGCGTCCAGGTCACGCCGGTCGGCGGCGGTGGGCACCTCCTGGATGACCCGGCCGACACAGCGGCGGGGGAGCGAGCGCAGGATGCCCGTGGTGGCGGGCGCGGCAGGCCCGGATCGCCGCCCCGCCCTCGATCTCGCCGCCGGGCGCGCGGCCCCGCACGCGGCCCGTGCCCTGGTCGGCCGCCGCGCCGCGCGCGTCGTCCCGGTGGCACTCCTGCTGGGCGCGGTCCTGGTCTGCACGGCCGACCACCTCCTCGGCCGCGCCGTGATCGCCCCGGCCCAGCTCGGCGCGGGCGTGGTCACCGCCGTGATCGGGACGCCGTACTTCCGCTACCTGCTGATCCGGGAACGTCGCACCGGCTGATCCGGTCACAGCGCCGACGTGGCAGGGAGCTTGAGTGAGTGTCAGGTCCATCATGCCTGGTCGGGGACGTTTTCGGTAGGACGTAGCGCACGCGCTTCAAGCCTTGTTGCGGGTGGTGCTCCGCCCGCACACTCGTCGTCATCCACTCTCCGGCCGACGTGCCGGCATCCGTCATCGGCTGCCGGTGCGTTCGCCGTGCTGTCTCGCCGCGTGACATGCACCGGCCGGGGAGGGACGGGACGAAGGGGATCGATGGATCGGGACATGGTTGTGCCGGCGAGGGTCAGGCTGCTCAGCGCCAACCGGCGGGTGGTGCGAGGCGTCGAGGGCCTGTGGATCTACCGTCTGCTGACCGAGGTCGAGCCGGAGGTGTACGGATCGAAGCTGGCGTACGTCCTGGTGGCGGAGAGCGGATCGGACCTGCTGCGGGACCTGCCTGAACGACGGCTGGCCCTGCTGGACGAGGCCGTGGAGGTGGCGAAGGCCCTCAGCACGGCGAACCCCTACCGGGCGAAGATGCTCGGGAGGGCACTGGCCGCCAAGGAGCGGGAACTTGAGAGGCGTGCGGGGAGGCCGCCCGTGGAGCGCGAGGTGTGATCTCCAGGTCTCGTGGGGCCCTGGTCCCGGCCAAGGCACCACAAACCCCGCGCCC
>NZ_JBHVGU010000058.1:0-28810 GCF_042800575.1 Streptomyces sp. NPDC057616 | reverse complement strand
TCTTTTCCTCTTGCCTGTGTTCGTTGTTCGTTCCCTTTCCCGTCTCTACCCGCCCCCTTCTTCCTTTCCTCCTTTGCTTTCCTCTTTTTTTCCTCCCCCCCCCCCCCCGAGCCCGGCGCCCGGCGCGCTCGACCACTCCCTATCCTGATCCCGGGCCACATGACCAGTGCGGACGTGCCTGGCCCCGGACGAGAAGGAGTGTGGGATGACGGTGCACGTGCTGAGAGCGGACGAGCGCCCGGCCGTGCCGTGGAAGAACGGGGGCGGGCTGACCCGTGAGGTCGCCTCGGCCCCCAGCCGGGCGGGGATGTCGGACTTCGCGTGGCGGGTCAGTCTCGCCGACGTGGCCGAGGCGGGCCCGTTCTCCCGCTTCGAGGGCGTCGACCGCATCATCACCCTGGTCGACGGCCCCGGCATGGTGCTGACCGTCGACGGCACCGCGCACACCGTGGCCGAGCCGTACGTCCCCTTCCCCTTCTCCGGAGAGGCGACCACCGACTGCCGGCTGCTCGGCGGCGGTCTCGTCGACTTCAACGTGATGGTCCGGCGCGGACGGGCCACGGCGCACGTCGAGATCGTCCGCGACCGAGTGGCGGTCTCGGCCCTCGCCGACACGACGCTGCTCGTGGTCGTACTGGACGGCTCCGCCGTCCTCGAGACCTCAGCCGTTGCCCTCGACCGCTTCGACGCGGCGCTCATCGCCGACGTCCGCGACGAGCCCCTCAAGGTGAACGGCGTTGCAGCACTCGTCACGCTCACGGGAGCGGCTGCCGACGTATAGGCCGAGAGATCGGTCGTGATCCATGGAGCCGGGATGTCGAGAAAGCTCCGGCGGCTCCGTCCCCGGTGCGGAACACGACAACGACCTTGGAGGCACGGCCGTGCGAACCAACGAGATCACCGAGATCCTGGACCGCCCGATCAGCCGCGAGCTGCTGGAACGCGACGTGCTCCGGCTGGCGTACGTGGCCAAGGACGGCACACCCCGGAACATCCCGATCGCGTTCACCTGGAACGGCACCGAGATCGTCATGTGCACCACGAAGAACGCCCCGAAGCTCCCGGCTCTGCGCGCGAACCCGACGGTCGCCCTGACGATCGACACCGAGGTGCACCCACCGAAGATCCTGCTGATCCGCGGCCGTGCCGAACTGGACGTCGTCGACGGCATCCCGGACGAGTACCTCCAGATGAACGGCTCGTACGAGATGACGCCCGAGCAGCGCGTCGAGTGGGAGGCCGAGATCCGCTCGCTCTACGACGGCATGGTCCGCATCGTGGTGACCCCGACCTGGGCCAAGCTCATCGACTTCGAGACGACCCTGCCGAGCGCGGTCGAGGAACTGGTCCGGCAGCGGGCCGAGCGCGAGGGCGTCTGACAACGGCCCGTCCCGAGGCGGCCCCTCGCGGTCGCATAGGGTTCCCCAATGCTCGAAGGAAAGCTCGTACGACTGCGCGCGCTGCGCTCCGAAGACGCCGAACACCACGTCCGGTGGCGCAACGACCCCGAGGTGGTCCGCCTGGCCGCCGCCGGTGACCCGATGTTCGGCCCGGTCACCGCCGAGGCGGTCGGGCTCGGCTTCGACACCATGCTGCGCCTGAGCCCGAGGGAGTCGGCCTTGTTCACGGTCGAGGACCTGACGAGCGGGACGCCGATCGGCATGGCCGACTACCGCGACCTGGACCCCTACGTCGGCGTGGCCACCCTCGGAATCACCATCGGCGAGCGGGAGTTCTGGGGTGGCGGCTACGGCAGCGAGGCGGTGCGCCTGATCGCGGGCCACCTGTTCGGCGCGTACGGCTTGAACCGGCTGGAGCTGGACACCTGGAGCGGCAACGAGCGCGCCGTGCGCGCCTTCACCCGGCTCGGCTTCCGCGAGGAAGGCCGCCGCCGGTCGGCCGTACTCGTGGAGGGAAAGCGCTACGACCGCGTCCTGTTCGGCATGCTTCGTGAGGAGTGGGCGGGCCCCGCGTGAGGTCGTAGCAGCGGTGGACGCCCGAGGCCGACGGGGCGCGGTGTACTACAGCGGGACGGTGGTGCCGGGCTCGACGCGGTCGATGGGGATACCGGTCAGGCCGTTCTCGCCCAGGATGGTGGCGGTGGAGGTCTGGCCCAGGTCGCTGAGCATGAGTTCGTGGATCTGGATGACGCGCCGGGGCTTGACCGCGCGGACGTAGTCGGCGGCCTCGCCGAGTTTCGTCCACGGCCCGCTGGTCGGCAGCAGCAGGGTGTGCACGGGGGCGTCCGGCGCGAAGTAGGCGTCACCGGGGTGGTAGAGAGCCCCGCCGTCGAGGAGGTAGCCGACGTTGTCGGGGCAGGGGATGTCGGTGTGGATCGGCGCGTGGAGGTGGCCGTGCACGGCGACGGTGACGGAGCCGACGCTGAAGGTGTCGCCCGCCGTGACGGTGCGCACGCGCCCCTCGTGATCACCGAGTGCGGCCGCGACGGCGCCCGTGCCGTAGACGCGTAGGCCGGGCTGGGCTCGCAGCGCGGCGGCGACGAGCTTGTCGTCGAAGTGGTCGAAGTGTTCGTGCGTGATCAGGACGGCGTGCGCCCGGCCGACGGCCTGCGCCGCGTCGGGTGTGAAGGTGCCGGGATCGATGACCAGGCGAGTGTCGTCCTTCTCGATCGTGACGCAGGCGTGGGCGTGCTTGGTGAGCTGCACGGTGGATCGATCCCTTCCGGGCTGGTGATTCGTTGCAGGGCG
Source organism: Streptomyces sp. NPDC057616 (assembly GCF_042800575.1). NCBI lineage: Bacteria > Bacillati > Actinomycetota > Actinomycetes > Kitasatosporales > Streptomycetaceae > Streptomyces > Streptomyces sp. NPDC057616. The sequence continues at coordinate 26,102 of NZ_JBHVGU010000058.1, read as the reverse complement.
ATTCCCTGCAACAAAACTGTACACCTAAGTTATACAGTTTAGGTGTACAGATTGGGTGTGGGAGTGAGTAGGCTGCTGCCATGGACGACGAGCAGCTGGCCGAAGAACTCCGCCTGACCATCGGACGGCTGGTACGCACGGTGCGTGCCGCCGACACGCTCCCCTCCGGCGAGGCCGCCGTCCTGGGCTACCTGGACCGCGGCGGCCCGCTGACCACCGCCGACGTCGCACACCAGTGGGGCGTGAGCCACCAGTCGACCGCACGAGCGGTCAAAGACCTTCTCGCCCAGGGCCTGGTGCACGCCGGGCCCCACCCGACCGACGGGCGCAAGCTCCTGCTCCGCCTCACGCCGGCCGGAAGCGAGCGGCTGGCGGCGGAGCGCCGGAGGCGGGCGGACTGGCTCGGCACCGCGATCGCCGAGGCCCTCGCCCCCGACGAACGGCTAGCCCTCGCGAAGGCGGTGCCCCTGCTGTCACGCCTGGACGCGCACCTGAAGGCCAAGTAGGCGGACCTGGTTCACTTCGCCGCGTCCAGGGCCTCACCGGGTCCACGCTGCCCGCTGGAGGACCGGGCACGTCTCCGGCGCCGGTCTCGTACCGGCCAGAGCAGGACGTAGGCGGTGGACACGACGACGAAACCCAGCCGGATCAGGCCGCGGGCCGCGTCACCGGGAACGACGAAGACCGTGCCGTACAGGGTGATCAGGCCGATCCAGCTCCACCAGGGCACCAGGCGCCGCTGTCCGATCACGTCCCACAGCAGCGTGCCCAGCAGGACCGAGGCGGTGTAGTACGTGTAGACGCTGGGGTCGAGGGCGATGCGCGCGTTGGCGCCGAGCAGGACGACGGCGGGCCAGCGGCCTCGCCAGACCGCGACGCAGCCCAGCGCCAGCCCCACCGTGGCCTGCGCGGGCCGGTCCCAGGGAGGGGTGCGCGGATTGTCGACGCCGAGCCAACGCAGCGCGGACGCGGGCTGGTTGGGGATGGTGAACTCGGCTGCGGTCAGCGACTGCGGGGCGCCGAGGAAGAACGGCAGCCAGGCGAGCGCGACCAGTGCCGCGCACCACAGACCCGCGCGCAGCCGCTGCCCCCTCGGCAGTGCGAGCAGGAGCGGCAGGAAGGCCAGTGCGGTGGGCTTGGAGTCCATCGCCAGGGCCAGGAAGACGCCCGTCGCGGCAGGGTTGCCGCGGGTGAGGGCGTGGACCGCGAGGGCCGTGAAGAAAAGGGCCAGTACGTCGTCGAGGTGACCGAAACGGACGGCGACCTCGATCCACATCGGGATGAAGGCCAGGCCCGCGATGAGCACACGCTGGCGCAGCCGTTGATGGTTGGTGCCGGTGCCCAGGAGATGCCAGGCGGCGCTGCGTCCGGCCACGACAAGGATCAGCAGGCCGAGCAGGGACATCACGCCGGCGGCGAGGAACTGCCCGACGGACTCGGGGAACGGGTTGAACAGGCCCGCCGCCAGGAAGCTGAGCGGGCCCATCTGGAGCTCGGGGTGATGGGCGTAGAGATTGAGGCCGCCGTCCGCACGGCCCGAGCCCGCGTAGAGCAACTCCCCACCCGTACGCAGGTAGTGCCAGGAGAATCCGCCGTGCGGCTGGACCACGGCGAACCAGAGGACGGTCCAGGCGGTGAGCAGCACCAGGTGTACCCGCTGGCTGATGGCCGACACGCTCTCCCACTTCCGGTTCTCGTCGCCTGGCTCGGTTCCCCCGGTCATGCGCCCCTTGTTGAGATGTCCGGAAGGCGGGGCGGGTTGTCGGCATAAGGTAAGAAACGGCCTGGCCTGCGTCGCAGAGCGGCGCGTGTGCAGCCGACAGCGGCTTCAGGCTCCGCCAGTCAACCTGTTACAGAAGGGACTTGGACACGGTGCCTGCTCTCCCTGCCGCGACGGACCAAGCTGTCACCCTGCTCCGTGACTTCGGCGCCGAAACCATCGCCCACCCGGGCGGCACGCTCCTCGCCCACGTCCGGCGCGTACAGGAGCGGCTGGCGCACTGGAAGGCCCGTCCCGCCCTCCAACTCGCCGGCCTGTGCCACGCGTTCTACGGCACGGACGGCTTCCCCACCGCGCTGCTGCCGCTGGGGCGTCGCGATGAGCTCGCAACGGTGATCGGCGCCGAGGCCGAGGCGATCGTGTACCTGTACGCCTCATGCGACCGCAAGGCCACCTACCCCGCGCTCCACGAGGCGGACGCTCTCTTCCACGACAGGTTCACCGGCAGCGCGTTCGTTCCGACACGACAGATGCGCCAGGACTTCACCGAACTGACGGCGGCCAACGAACTCGATCTCGCGGTCATCGACCCCACCTTCCGGGAGAAGGTGGGCCCTGCGCTGCTCGACCTGTTCACCAGACTGCAGGGCTTGTTGAGCGTCGACGGCTGGCGTGAGTGCGGCACGGTACTTGCCGCCGACTAGCCCTGCGGGGCGGACAACTGGGTGACGACGCCGGAATGCCGCCCGCTCTCGATTGCCTGCCGGGGGAGTGACAGCGCGAAGTACTCACCGATGACTTGCAGGACTCGGCGCTGGTACCTGAGGTGGCTGGAGCGCGCCGAGCGGGAGCCGGATGTCGCCACCACCCGCGCGTGAACAGGGCCGGGGCCGAGCACGGACCTTCGTCCCTCCCTGGAGTCGGGCCACCTAGAATCGGGCCATGGGACGGACCGACCGCGCCGGCCGCGTGATCGCGGCACCACCTGCCACTGTCTACCGCGCCCTGCTCGACCGGGACGCCCTTGAGGTCTGGCTGCCGCCGCACGGCATGCGCGGGCGGGTCGAGCACTGGGATCCGCGGCCCGGTGGCGGGTTCCGCATGGAGCTCACCTATCTCGACCCCACCGACAGCCCCGGCAAGACCTCGGACGCCACGGACGTCGTCGACGTCGGCTTCGTCGAGCTGGTGCCCGCCGAGCGCATGGTGCAGCAGGCGGTGTTCGAGGCCGAGGACCCCGCGTACGCGGGCACCATGACGATGACGTGGCAGCTGACTGCCATCGGTGAGCGGACCGAGGTGACGGTCACCGCCACGGACGTGCCGCCCGGCATCGACCAGGCCGCCCACGAGGCCGGGATCGCCTCGTCGCTCGCCAACCTGGCGTCGTACGTCGAGGCGGCCGATTGAGCCCTCCGGCGCCCACCCCCAATAAGACGCCGACACGGGCCCCGCCCCCAAGGACGAGGACGAGGGCCCTTGCCGTGGCCGCGTGGTCAGCTCGCCGCGTAGTTCTGCAGGAACAGCGCCTCCGCGACCGACAGCCGCTCCAGTTCCTCGGGCGAGACGCTCTCGTTCACCGCGTGGATCTGGGCCTCCGGCTCGCTCAGGCCGATCAGGAGGATCTCCGCGTCCGGGTACAGGGCCGCGAGGGTGTTGCACAGCGGGATGGAGCCGCCCTGGCCGGCGTACTGCATCTCCTGGCCGGGGTAGGCCACCGACATCGCCTCGGCCATCGCCGCGTACGCCGGGCTGGTCGTGTCGGCGCTGAACGCCTGGCCCTGGCCGATCTGCTCGGTCCGCACCCGGGCACCCCACGGGGTGTGCGCCTCCAGGTGGGCCTGGAGCAGCTTCGTCGCCTCGACCGCGTCGACGCCCGGCGGGACGCGCAGGCTGACCAGCGCCCGGGCGCTCGCCTGCACCGACGGGGTGGCGCCCACGACGGGCGGGCAGTCGATGCCGAGGACGGTGACGGCCGGACGCGCCCAGATGCGGTCGGCGACCGTGCCCGAGCCGATCAAACCCACGCCGTCGAGGACCTTGGCGTCCTGGCGGAACTGCTCCTCCTCGTACTGGAGACCCTCCCACCCGGACTCGGGCGTCAGACCGTCGACGGTCGTGGAGCCGTCCTCCGCACGCAGCGAGTCGAGTACGCGGATCAGCGCGCCCAGCGCGTCGGGCGCGGCGCCGCCGAACTGGCCGGAGTGCAGGTTGCCTTCGAGGGTGTCGATCTGCACGCGCACCAGGGTCATGCCACGCAGCGTGGTGGTCACCGTCGGCAGACCGACGCGGAAGTTGCCCGCGTCGCCGATGACGATGGTGTCCGCGGTCAGCAGGTCCGGGTGCTGCTCGGCGTACCGCTCCAGGCCGCCGGTGCCCATCTCCTCCGAGCCCTCGGCGATGACCTTGATGTGCACGGGCACGCCGCCGTTGGCCTTGAGGGCCCGCAGCGCCAGCAGGTGCATGATCACGCCGCCCTTGCAGTCGGCGGCCCCGCGCCCGTACCAGCGGCCGTCCCGCTCGGTCAGCTCGAAGGGCGGCGTCGTCCAGGCGGCCTCGTCGAGCGGCGGCTGCACGTCGTAGTGGGCGTAGAGCAGGACGGTCCTGGCGCCCTCCGGTCCGGGCAGGTAGCCGTAGACGGACTGGGTGCCGTCCGGGGTGTCGAGCAGCGCCACGTCCTGGAATCCCTCGGCGCCGAGCGCGTCGGCGACCCAGCGTGCGGCGCCCTCGCTCTCGCTCTTCGGGAACTGGGCGAAGTCCGCCACCGACTTGAAGGCCACCAGTTCGGCGAGCTCCGCCTGCGCTCTCGGCATCAGAGAGGCGACGGTCCCGGCGACCGGATTCGACGACATGGGCACGCTCCTTGTGGGTGCGACGTTGTACGAGTGGATATCGGGATCCTCCCACAGTGGCCTGCGGCGACGTCCGCCGTAGGATGCGTGGGACAGGTGCGGCAGCGGCTTGATCGGGAGCAGTAGACCATCGTGAGCAGCGAGAACTCTTCGGCGGACGGCGTGCAGCGGGTGTGGGACGTCGTCGTGGTGGGCGCGGGACCCGCGGGCGCCTCGGCGGCCTATGCGGCGGCGGTCGCGGGACGCAGCGTGCTGCTTCTGGAGAAGGCGGAGCTGCCACGCTACAAGACGTGCGGCGGCGGGATCATCGGCCCCTCCCGCGACGCCCTGCCGCCCGGCTTCGAACTGCCGCTGCGGGACCGGGTGCACGCGGTGACGTTCTCCAACAACGGCCGCTTCACCCGCACCCGGCGCTCCCGGCAGATGCTGTTCGGGCTGATCAACCGGCCCGAGTTCGACCAGCAGCTGGTCGAGCACGCGCAGAAGGCGGGCGCCGAGCTGCGGACGGGCGCCACCGTGCAGCGCGTCGAGCAGCACGGCCCGGCGGTGCCGGACCGGCGCACGGTCGCGGTCGTCCTGCAGGGCGGCGAGACGCTGCTGGCCCGCGCGGTCGTGGGTGCCGACGGCAGCGTCAGCCGCATAGGAGCGCACGTCGGGGTCAAGCTCGACCAGGTGGACCTCGGGCTGGAGGCGGAGATCCCGGTGCCGGAGACCGTCGCCGAGGACTGGAAGGGGCGGGTGCTCATCGACTGGGGCCCGATGCCCGGCAGCTACGGCTGGGTGTTCCCCAAGGGCGACACCCTGACCGTCGGCGTGATCTCGGCGCGCGGCGAAGGCGCGGCCACCAAGCGCTACTTGGAGGAGTTCGTCGGTCGGCTCGGCCTCGCCGGCTTCGAACCGAGCATCTCCTCCGGCCACTTGACCCGCTGCCGCTCGGACGACTCGCCGCTCTCGCGCGGGCGGGTGCTGGTGTGCGGTGACGCGGCGGGACTGCTGGAGCCGTGGACCCGTGAGGGCATCTCGTTCGCGCTGCGCTCGGGCCGGCTCGCGGGGGAGTGGGCGGTGCGCATCGCCGAGGCGCACGACGCCGTCGACGCCCGCCGCCAGGCACTGAACTACGCGTTCGCGGTCAAGGCGGGGCTCGGCGTCGAGATGAGCATCGGCAGGCGGATGCTGGCGATCTTCGAGCGCCGTCCCGGCCTGTTCCACGCGGCGCTGACCGGGTTCCGGCCCGCGTGGAACGCGTTCAGGGACATCACCCGGGGCTCGACCAACCTCGCCGAGCTCGTACGGTCCCACCCGATGGCCCAGCGCGCGCTGACCGCGCTCGACCGCCGGCAGGCGGACGGCTCGTACGCTGCGGGCGGCCGGCCCGCGGTGAGCGACGAGCCCGCGGTGGACGGCGAGTCCCCGGTGGACGACGTCACTTCGTGACGGTGATGCGGAAGACGGGGTGGTCGGGGGCGATACGGCGCAGGTCTGCGTCGGGGGAGTCGGGGCCGACGCCGTTGAAGAAGACGCCGACCTCGGCCTTCCACCGCTTGAGGTAGGCCCGCAGCAGCGGCGTCTTGTCGTCGTCGGCGACCTCGGTGGCGGTGAACACCTCGACGTTCTTGCCCAGGTGCAGCTCGCCGCCGCCCGCGGCCCGCATGTTGTGCGTCCACTGCACATGACCGCGCGGGGCGAGCAGGTACTGCTGACCGTCCACCGTCAGCAGGTTGACGGGGGTGGTGCGCCACTCGCCGCTCTTGCGCCCGCGGACCGCCAGGACCCGGGAACCCCAGACGCTGATGCCGCGGCGGGTCATCCAGGCGACGGCGCGGTTGAAGACGTTGACGGTGAACCAGCCGGGCTTCTGGACGTGCGTGGACATGGGGACCCCCATCGATTGAGAGAGCGCCGCTCGCTTCTGTGAGCACTGCTCTCGCTTGATGAAGAGTCTGCACCCGGCCGGTGCTCCATTGCAAGAGCAGTGCTCTCTTTTTTGTGCGCCGCTCCTTTTTCGGTTCGCTGCTCTCTTCTGTGTGCACTGCTCTCGTTTCGTGCGACACTGCCTTCCATGAGCACCGCACACAGCGCCCGCGCCCGAGCCCGGATCGAGGTCACCGCCGCCATCAAGGACGAGGCACGCAGACAGCTCGCCGCCGAGGGCGCGGCGAAGCTCTCGCTGCGGGCCGTGGCACGCGAACTCGGAATGGTCTCCTCGGCCCTCTACCGCTACTTCCCCAGCCGCGACGACCTGCTGACCGCGCTGATCATCGATGCCTACGACTCCGTGGGCGAGGCGGCCGAGACGGCGCTCACCGCGGCCGGTGAGGCCGACCCCGTCCAGCGCTGGACCACCGTGTGCGAGGCCGTACGGGAGTGGGCGCTCGCGCACCCTCACGAGTACGCGCTGATCTACGGGTCGCCGGTCCCCGGCTACGTCGCCCCCGACACCACCGTCCCCGCCGCCGCCCGTGTCGGTCTCGTCCTGATCGGCATCGTCCGCGACGCCCGCCAGGGCCCCCGTCTGACGCTGCCCCCGCTCCCCGCGGACCTGGAGGCCGAGGCGGACCGCATGGCCGGCGACTTCGCCTCCGATCTCCAGCCCGCGGTGGCGCCGGCCCTCGTCGCCGCCTGGGCCCAGCTGTTCGGGCTGATCGGCTTCGAGGTGTTCGGCCAGTTCCACCGTGTCGTGGAGGAGCGCGAAGCGTTCTTCCGAAACGCGGCGGGACGACTCGCCCACAGCGTCGGGCTGACGTAGAGCCGGTCCGGCTGGACCTGGACCGGGTGGCGCCGACGCAGATCCGGGCTGGCCGCCATGGAACCCGGTCCACCCGGTCCGGCCGTCGTGGAACCCGGCCCGCTGACGTAGAGCCGGTCCGTCCGGCAGGACCTGGACCGGGTGGCGCCGACGTAGATCCGGCCTGGCTGACGTAGTCCGGGCCGGGCGGCGTAGGACCCGGCCGGGTCGGCGGCCTTGTGCGGATGACCGTCCCGGCGGGAGTCGTACTTCCCGGGGAGTACGGCTGATCGCCACGCCCGGCGGACGCCCCGCCGGGCCGTCGGCGTCTAGCGTGGCGGTCATGGACGAGCAGGTTGTGCGCGGGGGCGGGCCGCCCCGGTGGTGGCGGTACGGGCCGCCGTGGATGCACCGCTGGGGCGACGAGGAGCGGGCGCCCCGGTGGCCGTGGCGCTCCACCGTGCTGCTCACGGTCTTCGTGCTCGTCGGCTCGCACTGGGCCGCGCACCAGCAGGCGGGCGAGCGGGCCGCGCTGGACACCTTCGCCCGCGTGCTGCTGGTGGTGGGCTCGGGCCTGCTGCTGTGGCGGCAGCGGTACCCGGTGCTCGTCGTGTTCGGCACCGCGGCGGCCGCGACGGTCTACCTCGGCGCCGGGTATCCGTACGGGCCGGTCTTCCTCACGGTCGCGGTGGCCTGCTTCAGCGCCGTGGTCACGGGGCACCGCCGGGCCGCCTGGGGCGCCGTCGCCATGCTGTGGGCCGGGCACATGCTGGTGGCCCACTGGCTGTACCGCTGGCTGCCGCCCTCCGGCGACAGGGCGCCCTCCTGGGGACAGGAACTCGTCATCGCCGCCTGGGTGGTGGCGATCGTCGCGCTGGCCGAACTGACCCGCGTCCGGCGCGAGCAGTGGAGCAGGGAACGGGCCGAGCGGGCGCAGGCGGCCCGGCGGCGGGCCGACGAGGAACGCCTGCGGATCGCCCGCGAGCTGCACGACGTCCTCGCGCACAGCATCTCGGTGATCAACGTGCAGGCGGGCGTGGGCCTCGCCCTGCTCGACTCCGACCCCGAGCAGGCGCGCACCGCGCTCACCACCATCAAGGCCGCCAGCAAGGAGGCGCTCGGTGAGGTCCGCCAGGTCCTCGACACCCTCCGCACCCCCGGAGACGCCCCGCGCGCCCCCGCGCCCGGCCTCGACCGGCTGCCCGAGCTGGTGGAGCAGGCCGCGAGCGCCGGCCTGACGGTGGAGGTCGAGGGGGAGGCGCCCCGGCTCGCGCCCGGCACCGACCTCGCCGCGTTCCGCATCGTCCAGGAGGCGCTGACCAACGTCGTACGCCACTCCGGCTCGCGTCAGGCGCGCGTGTGCCTTGCGCACGACGAGCGGACGCTCCGGCTGCGCGTCGACGACGACGGGCCCGCGACCGGTGCCGACGCGGGCGGCAGCGGCAACGGTCTGGCCGGAATGCGGGAGCGGGCCGCCGCGCTGGGTGGCACGATCGAGGCGGGCCCGCGCGCGGACGGCGGTTTCCGGGTGCTCGCCGTACTGCCGTTGAACGTGAAGGCCAAGGAGGACGACCGGTGATCCGCGTACTGCTCGCCGACGACCAGTCACTGGTGCGGGCCGGCTTCCGTGCGCTGCTCGACGCGCAGCCGGACATCGAGGTGGCCGGCGAGGCCTCCGACGGCGAGGAGGCGGTGCGCAAGGTGCGCGAACTGCGCCCGGACGTCGTCCTGATGGACATCCGCATGCCGGCCCTGGACGGGCTGGCGGCGACCCGCAGGATCACCGGCGAGGAGGAGCTGCACAGCGTGAAGGTGGTCATGCTGACCACCTTCGAGCTCGACGAGTACGTCTTCGAGGCGATCCGCTCCGGCGCCTCCGGCTTCCTGGTCAAGGACACCGAGCCGGAGGAACTCCTGCACGCGGTCAGGGCGGTGGTGGAGGGCGACGCGCTGCTCTCGCCGGGGGTGACCCGCCGTCTGATCGCCGAGTTCGCGGCCCGTTCCAAGGAGCCCGCGGCCGCCGGCGCCCTGGGTGAACTCACCGAGCGGGAGCGGGAGGTGATGGCGCTGGTCGGCATCGGCCTGTCCAACGAGGAGATCGCACGGCGGCTGGTCGTCAGCCCCCTCACCGCGAAGACCCATGTCAGCCGCACGATGGTCAAGCTGGGCGCCCGGGACAGGGCCCAACTGGTGGTCCTCGCCTACGAGTCGGGTCTGGTCCGCCCCGGCTGGTTGGGCTGACCGGTCCGCCGGAAACGCACCAGCACGCTCGCGACCCGGACCACGAAGAGCAGCGGTGCGAGAACCAGTCCCGCGTGCCCCAGCAACTGCTCGACGAGACGCGGCAGTTCGAAGAGGAGGGCCGGGCCGACGATCGCCCCGTAGAGAACCAGGGCCGCGAACGCGGCGCTGCACAGGGCGTATCCCACCTCGACCGTCAGCGCGTCCCGCTCCGCCTTGTCGGGACGTCCCCCGGTGTCGGCCATGACTTCCCCCATTCGCCGCCCTACGGTCATCTCACAGCGATGCGCCCGGCGGGGCAACAGGCCGCGCCGGGCGCATCGTCGGGAGGCGTCCCCTCAGTCGCGCACCGTCACGCGCTCCGCCTCCAGGGAGGTGGACCGGGCGACCACGACCGACTGCTGCGCACGCCGGGTCCGCAGGCCGGTGAGCGTGATCAGCAGGCCGGCGAGGGCGACCCCCGTGACCACGATCAGGCCCGGGCGGTAGCTGTCCAGCACCGCCTGCGCCGTCGCGTGCTCGGGGGAGTTCGCGGTCACCACCGCCGTCACGACGGCCAGGAAGATCGCGCCGCCCACCTGCACGGAGGTGTTGAGCAGACCGGAGACCATGCCCTGCTCGTGGTCCTCGACGCCGTTGGTGGCCTGGATGTTGAGCGAGGGGAAGACCAGGGCGCAGGCCGCGCCGATCAACAGCATCGACGGCAGGATGACGGCGGCGTAGACCGGGTCGAGGTTCACGCGCAGGAACAGCGCGTATCCCACGACCATGAGCGCGAAGCCCGTCGCGATCAGCCGCTGCGTGCCGAACCGGTCGACGATCGAGCCGACCTTGGTCGAGGACACCGCCACCAGCGCGCCGGCCGGCAGGAAGGCGAGCGCCGTGTGCAGCGCCGACCAGCCCAGCAGGGACTGCATGTAGAGCGTGGTCAGGAACTGGAAGCCGACGTACGACCCGAAGAAGGCGAGCGCGCCCAGCTGCGCGCGGATCTGGTTGCCGGAGCGCAGCACGCCGAGCCGGATCAGCGGTCCGGGCGAGCGGCGCTCGACCAGGACGAACACGGTCAGCAGCGCGGCGACGGCCAGGAAGGACAGCAGGGTGCGGGCCGAGGCCCAGCCGGCCTGCGGGGCCTGCACGACGGTGAAGACGAGCAGCAGCATCGACGCGGTGCCGAGGACGGCGCCGGGGACGTCGTAGCCGTTGTGGTCCTTCTCGCGCTCGCTGCGCGGCAGCAGCTTCAGGCCCGCCACCAGGGCGATCAGCGCGATGGGCGCGGGCAGCAGCATGGTCAGGCGCCAGCTGGCCTCGGTGAGCAGGCCGGACAGGACCAGGCCCATCGAGAAGCCGGTGGCCGCGCAGGTGGTGTAGATCGACAGGGCGCGGTTGCGCAGCGGGCCCTCGGCGAAGGTCGTGGTGATGATGGACAGGCCCGCGGGCGCGGTGAACGCGGCGCTCAGACCCTTGATGAAGCGGCTGGCGATCAGCAGCGGGCCCGAGTCGACGAGGCCGCCGAGCAGCGAGGCGAGCGCGAACACGCCCAGCGCGATCAGGAAGACCTGGCGCCTGCCGAGCAGGTCCGCCGTGCGCCCGCCGAGGAGCAACAGGCCGCCGTAGCCCAGGATGTAGCCGCTGACGATCCATTGCAGCGACGAGGTCGACAGGTGGAGGTCCGAGCCGATGGACGGCAGGGCGACGCCGACCATCGAGACGTCGAGCGCGTCCAGGAACATCGCGGCGCAGAGCACCAGCAGGGTGCCCCACAGGCGCGGGGTCCAGCGGACCGCCGAGGGCGGGGCCGAGGAGGTGGTGAGCGGAGAGGTCATGCCGAAGAGACTACATGCGCATGCATCGAATGCAAGCGCATTTAATTCTGATGCAATAATTTCGCCTGTCTGCTACGGTGCGTTCATGGCGGCAGAGAAGGCCGAGCAGGCACTCGTGGACCAGTGGCGGGACATCCTGGCGGTGCACGCGCGCACCCAGTGCGAACTGGACCGGGAACTGCATCAACACGGCCTGTGCGGAAGCGACTTCGAGGTGCTGGACGTCCTGTCCGGCGAGTCCTGCGCCTACCGCGTGCAGGAGATCTCCGAGCGCGTCCATCTGAGCCAGAGCGCCCTGTCGCGGCTGATCGCCCGGCTGGAGAAGGACGGGCTCGTCGAGCGCACCATGTGTCCCGAGGACCGGCGCGGCGTCCGCGTGGCCCTGACGAGGAAGGGGCGCACGCTGCACGGCGAGGTGCTGCCGGTGCAGCGTGCGGTGCTGACCCGGATGCTGGCGGGCGGCCTCAGTTCCACGTGACGGCGGACTTCTCCCGCCACAGGGCGGCGACCGCCGCGTCCCCGGTCACCTGAGGGAACGGCTGCCGGTTCCACAGCGCCAGGTACAACTCCTGTGCGGGCCCGGCCACTTCGCAGTCCGCGTCACCTGCCGCGTCCCGCGCCGCCGCGGGCGGCTCCTGGGACAGCCGTACGGTCCACACCGCGTCGCCGGCGTCCGTCGCCCGCACCCGCAGCGTCCGGGGCTCCTCGCTGCGGACCTTGCTCCTGCTGCGGGCGTGGAACCCGCGCAGCAGCTCGTCGATGCCGTCCGCCGCGAAGCCGGAGGGGACGTCCGACCGGACCCCGCCCCGCGCCGATTCCGCGTCGACCCGGTGCACCGTGGTCTCGTGCGCCTGCCGCCGTGCCCAGAAGTCCAGCGGCGAGGGCGCGGGCAGGAAGTGCCAGCACTCGACGTCGGGCGAGGCGCCGGCGAGCGTGGCGACGAGACGGCGGTGCCCCTCCCGGAACCAGGCCAGCAGCTCCGCGCCGTCCAGGTCCGGCAGCCCGCCGTCGGGGTGGTAGGCGGTGTGCCCCTCGGCCACGAAGGCGGCCGCCCAGCGGTGCACCATCCCGGTGTGCCGCAGCAGGTCGCGCACCTGCCACTCGGGGCAGGTCGGGACCTTGGCGTCGGTCCCCGCCGCCTCGGCGGCCGCGGCCAGCAGCCGGCCCTCGCGGTCCAGGGTCTCCACGAACTCGGCAGTCTCCATGGGGCGAGTCTGCCGGACCGGGCCCGCTCCGGAACAGGAACACGGGAGCCGTGCCACGCGAACGGCATGCGGGCGCGCCCAGAGCGGCCCATGATGGGGTGCATCAGGCGGTCACGCCCTCCGAGCCCAGGAGACCGATGACGTCATGAGCTCCTTCTCACCAGGCTTCCGCGGCCGTACCCGCACACTGGCGGACCGGCTGCCGCCCGGCCAGTACCCCACCGAGCAGTTCCCGGTGCTGTCCGCCGGGCCGACACCGCGCGTGGACACCGACGACTGGACCTTCACGATCACCACCGAGACCGGGGCCACGCACAGCTGGACCTGGGCGGAGATGATGGCCCTGCCGCAGCAGGACACGACCACGGACATCCACTGCGTCACCCGCTGGTCCAAGTTCGACACCCCCTGGCGCGGCGTCCCGCTCGACGCCTTCTTCGAGGACGTCGAGACGGCGGCCGACTTCGTCGTCGCCCACAGCTACGGCGGCTACACCACCAACCTCCCGCTCGAGGACCTCCTCGACGGCAAGGCCTGGATCGCGCACACCTACGACGGCTACCCGCTCTCGCCCGAACACGGCGGACCGGCCCGCCTGCTCGTCCCGCACCTGTACCTGTGGAAGTCGGCGAAGTGGGTGCGTGGGCTACGGCTCGGCGACGAGGACGAGCCGGGCTTCTGGGAGTCCGTCGGCTACCACAACTACGGCGATCCATGGCGCGAGCAGCGCAACTGGGGGGACTGACCGTGCCCGTCGCCTGGCACCGCGCCCGCCTCGACGAGCGCCACCCGCAGACCGCCACCGCCCGCTCCCTGACCTTCACCGTGCCCGGCTGGCCCGGCCACCTGCCCGGCCAGCACGTCGACGTACGGCTGACGGCCGACGACGGCTACCAGGCCGTACGCAGCTACTCGGTGGCCGCGCCCGCCTACGGCGAGCGGATCGAGCTCGGCGTGCAGACCGTGGCCGGCGGCGAGGTCTCGCCGTACCTGGCCGACGACCTGCCGGTGGGCGCCGAGGTGGAGATGCGCGGGCCGCTCGGCAACTGGTTCGTGTGGCGGCCGGAGCAGACCGGGCCGGTGCTGCTCGTCGCGGGCGGCTCGGGAGTCGTCCCGCTGGCCGCCATGATCCGCGCCCATCGCGCGGCGGGTTCGATCGCCGCCTTCCAGCTGCTGTACTCCGTCCGCACGCCCGAGGACGTCTGGTACCGCAACGAGCTCGACGCCCACGACCCGTACCTCGACGTACGCCTCCTGCACACGCGCCGCGCCCCGTCCGGCGCCGACCGCGCGCCCGGCCGGCTCACCCGGGCCGACCTGGAGAAACCGGCGGCCCGCCTGGAGCCGGCCAGCCCCGTCTACGTCTGCGGCCCCACCGCCTTCGTGGAGACGGCCGCCGACCTGCTGGTCGACCTGGGGCGCGACCCCGCGACCATCCGCACCGAACGCTTCGGCTGACCGGAGGCCCTGATGGCAGACGACCTCGCCGGCATCGCCCACCTCGACGGCAACGCCCTCGCCGGCCCGCTCTCGGAGATCCTCTCCGTGGAGGCGACCACCGCCTGGTGGCGCTGCCCCGAGTGCGCGCGCACCGGGACCCTCGCCCAGCTGCACGTCTACGGACCCGAGCCGGGCCTGACCGCCCGCTGCCCAGGCTGCTCCCACATCGCCCTGCGGCTGGTCAGGGAGGGCGAGTACGTCTGGCTCAGCATGGGCGGCAGCACGGGCGCGTTCCGCTTCCGTACGGCCTGACGCACCGCGGCTTGTGACGGGCCCGACGCGGGCCCGCCGCCGGCGTTCATCCGGCGCGGTCGCCGAGGGCGCTGCCCCGCTTCCAGGTCGCCCAGTCGACGTTCCAGTCGCCGTAGCCGTTGTTGACCGCCACCGTGTCGACGGAGTGCACGACCGTGACCGGGTCGCCGGTGCCCACCTGCTCGTAGAACCACCTGGCGTCGTCCGTACTCATGCCGATGCAGCCGTGACTGCCGTTGACCAGGCCGAACTTGCCCTCGTTCCACGGCGCCGAGTGCACATAGGTGCCGGACGGGGTGAGCTGGACGTCCCACCGGACACTGCCGAGGTCGTAGGCCTCGGGGCCGAAGATGCGCACGCTCGAGGAGTTCATGCGGATGGTCGGCACCTTGCTCAGCACGACCATGGTGCCGTTCCAGGTCTCGTAGCCCTTCTTGCCGCCGGAGACCTTCAGAATGCGCAGCGTCCTGCCGTTGCGCGCCACCGTCATCGTCTTGCCGGCGGCGTCCATCGTGCTGGTGACGGCGTCCCCGATGCGGAAGCGGACGACGCGCTGCTGGGTGCCGTAGAGGCCGCCGCCCGCGTTCACACCGGCGAGGTCCATGCGCAGGGTGACGCGGGTACCCGGCAGCCAGTACTTCTCGGGCCGGTAGTCGACCCGGTCCCTGCCGTCGCGGTCCTTGAGCCAGTTCCAGGCGCCCTCGACCGCGGGGGAGGCGGTGACGGTGAGCTTGCGTTCCACCGCCGCCCTGTCCCGGATCGGCTTGTCGAAGGTGATCGAGACCGGCATCGCCACGCCGACCGTCGCGCCCTTGTCGGGGAAGTACTCGCCCACGAAGGTGTTCTCGGGTGCCTCGGTGGTGAAGGAAACGGTCCTGCCGAGGGCGGACCCGCCGGACGCCCTGCCGCTCGCCTTCACCGTGTAGGTGGCGCCCGGCGCGAGCGGCGTGGCCGAGGTCCACGCCGTCCGGTCCCGGGACCAGGTGCCGGTGAGCCTGCCCGGACCGGGGGAGGAGACCTCTACCGAGGTCAGGGAACCGCGCCGGACGCGCACCGTCACCTTCTGCCCGACCGGCACCTTCGCGGCTCCGGGCCCGGGGTGCACCACCAGGACGGCCGGGACGCCCTTGTCGCCGTCGTCGCCCGCACCGCCGCGCGGGGCGCCGTCCGCCGTGCCGCCGCCGCTGCAGGCGACGAGAAGGACGGCCGCCGCCGACGCGAGCACGAGCGGCCGCGCGCTGCGTCGGCCCGGCCGTGCTGTGTGTCGTTGTGGCATGCGATCCTCCCTTTCCAAGGTCGGAGCTGCTTCGAGGCGGCGGCCGCCCGCCGGGCAGGTGAGGTGCCCGGCGGACTTCCGCACGCGGCATACTCACCCCGCACCGATGCCGTCCTTCGCAGGCGCGACATCCGCATACGGCCGACCGGCCCAACGAGTTACGGCATATGGTCGGCGGGACCTGGGCCGTTGCGGGGCCTTACGCCTGCCGCGTGGCCCTGCGGTGCCTGCGGTTCCGTGCCCTGTTCGTGAGCCCGCCGTGCCGTGCGTGCCGTCCTCCCGGCGTGCCTGCCGCGTCAGCCGTGCTCGCCTGGTCCCCGCCATGCCCTTTGAGCCGTGCCTGCCGTACCCCGGCGTGCCCACCGATCCGGCGTGCCTTGCCGTGCGTGCCGCGCAGGCCGCATCCCGCGGCTGCCACGCCTGCCGCACCCCGCGTGCCCGCCGTGCCTGCCGGCCCGTCGCTCCCTCCTCACCCCGCCCCGTCAGCCCAGCCCCCGTCGCTGGACGCGGGCGCCGCCAACCGTGCGGGGGCCGGTTGTCTGGCGGGGGAGCCAGATCTGGCCCGGTGGGGTGCGGGGGCGGCAGGCGCCCGTCGGGCAGTACGCCACGTACTGACGCACCGCCTCGTGGACGCGGTAGCGGGCCTGGCCGGGGCCGGCGGCCTCGTCGAGGCGGATCATCTGGCGGTCCAGGAGTTCGTCGAGGAGATCCGCGGCCGTTCCGCGCGACGGCGTCACACGGGCCACCATGTCGTCGACGCCGAACGCCCCGCGCACCGTCCTGAGGCGCTGCAACGCCGCCCGCACCGGAGCCGGCAGCACGCCGAAGCAGGCCGCCACGCTGGCCTGCAGCGACAGGTCCCCGATGTGCAGGAACCGGAGCCGGTCCTGCTCGTGCTCCAGCCGGTCGGCGAGATCGCGCACGGAGCGGTGCGGCCGCGCCGAGAGCCAGAGGCCGGCGATGTGGAGGGCGAGTGGGAGCCGCGCGCAGGAGCGCACCACGCTCAGCGCGGACGCCCGTTCCGCACGGGTGCGGCCGGCGCCCAGCAGATCCTCCAGCACCTGGAAGGCGTCCCACTCGCTGAGGGCGTCGATCCGCAGGCGTAACTGCCCGGTGAGCGCCGGCAGTTCGCGGCGCGCGGCCACCAGCACGGCGCTCCGGGCGCCGTCCACCAGCAGCGGCCTGACCTGTCCCTCGCTGTCGGCGTTGTCGAGGACCACGAGGACGCGCCGCCTGCTCAGCGCGTCCCGCAACTGCGCGCCCGCCTCCTCCGGATGGTCCGCGACAGGCGCGGCGCCCAGGGATCGCAGCACGCGGCGCACGAGTTCGTCGGACGTCAACGGCGCGGCGGAGGCGTCCGGATGGAGGTCGACGTAGACCTGCCCGTCCGGGAACCGGTCGCGTACGGCGTGGGCCGCCTCGAGGACCACGGAGGTCTTACCCGCGCCGGGTGGTCCGACGACGACCGCGGGGCGTCCGAGGTCGTGCGGCTCCGTCGCCGACAGGTGCGCCCGCAGCGCGTCGACCTGCGGCGCCCGTCCGGCGAGGCGGTGGCGGGGGGCCGCCGGGAGTTCCGCGGGCACGGGGCCGGGCGGTTCGGGGTGGCCGGCGGTGTGCGGGCGGCGCATCAGCCGGCCGACCTCGCCGGGCGGCAGGCCGAGCGCCTTGGCGATCAGGACCAGCGACTGCTTGCGGGGGCGGGAGGTGTGGCCAGTCTCCAGGTTGCGGATGGCCCGCACACTGACGCCGGACCGCTCCGCGAGGTCCTCCTGGGTGAGGCAGGCCGCCTCGCGTGCGGTGGTGAGGACGTCCGCGAGAGTCGCCGACCCTGTCGTCGTATCGGTCACGGGCGGCGGCCTGTCTCTGTCTCCGGACCGGCGGCCGGTGTCCGGTCTGCTGCGCTGTCGGCTGTTCGGCCGGCCGTCCTGACGGCAGTCAGGTCCGCTGTTCGGTCGGCGTGCGTGCGGCGTGCGGGAACACCCTGTTGTGTCACGGCTTTTCCCAGGGTCGACGGGGCGAGGCCGGGCCTTTGAGAGCGCGGCGGTCATCGGGAGGAGGGTGAGGAAGGGGTGTCCGGCGAGCCTGGGGGGAGGGCTCACGTCGCCGGCCCCGGACCGCGGCACGGGCGGGCCGTGTCCGCGGTTCGGTCGCGCGATCGTCCGGCCGCGAGGACGGCGGCCGCCGTGAACGTGGGGGAGCGCGAGTGAGGAACGGTCGTGATCGGCAGCGGAGTTCAGTCCGCCGTGGGCATCAGGGTCACCACGAACTTGTAGCGGGAGCCCCGGTACACGGAGCGGACCCACTCCACCGGTCTGCCCTCCGCGTCGAGCGAGTGGCGGGAGAGCAGCATCACCGGGACGCCCACCTCCGTCGCGAGCAGCGCGGCCTGGTACGGGGTCGCGAGCGACGTCTCGATGCCCTCCTCGGCCTCCGCGAGGTGCACGCCGTACACCTCGGCGAGCACCGAGTACAGGGATCTGTGCCGGGTCAGCGACTCGCGCAGTCCGGGAAAGCGGAGCGCGGACAGGTGCGTCGTCTCGATGGCCATGGGCTCGCCGCTGGCCAGCCGCAGCCGCTCGATGCGCAGCACGCTCTCTCCGACATCGATGTCGAGCAGACGCGACAGCCTCCCGTCCGCCTCGATGTGGTCGATGTCCAGGACGCGCGAGGCCGGTTCGAGGCCCTGGGCCTGCATGTCCTCGGTGTGCGAGGTGAGTTGGAGCGTGCGGAAGAGCTTCGGGGGAGCAATGAACGTGCCCTTTCCCTGGATCCGGTCCAGCCGGCCTTCCCCCACGAGCTCCTGCAGGGCCTGCCGGACGGTGGTGCGCGAGGTGTCGAGCCGCACTGCGAGCAGCCGCTCGGCGGGCATGCGGGATCCGGGCTTCAGTGCCTGGGCGATGTCGAGGACCTGCTGCTTGACGCGGTAGTACTTCGGCACGCGTGCGAGGCCGCCGGGAAACCGGGTGCCGTACGGGGCGCTGCTGACGTCGGTGGTCATGACCTGCCTTCCGGGCCGCCTGACGCTTTTAAAAGTCTAGGCCAATCACCGTACAGGTCTACACCATTCGAAGCGGCCTGTGGAAGCGGCGCGCCGGGGTGGCGTGCCGACACTCTCGTTGCCTGCTCAACGACCGGCAACTGACAGGCAGTTGGCGGCAACTTCAGCTGGTTCCCGTTGACATCGCGAATTGGTCCAGTCCAGTTTGG
This sequence comes from Streptomyces sp. NPDC057616, assembly GCF_042800575.1. Lineage (NCBI taxonomy): Bacteria > Bacillati > Actinomycetota > Actinomycetes > Kitasatosporales > Streptomycetaceae > Streptomyces > Streptomyces sp. NPDC057616. The sequence continues at coordinate 7,301 of NZ_JBHVGU010000058.1, read as the reverse complement.
GTGAACCTCAGTTCGACCAAGAGCGACCTGGGGTTCCACTCGGCCACTCGAGCCTTGGAGTGACGCATGCCGACCCCTCCCCGCTATCTGTACCGGGCACCGACCGAGCGCCCGTACTTCAGTGCCGACGGCGAGACCTACCTCGCGCAGACGCAACTGCGAGACATCGAGAAGTCCCGACCGCTCCGGGTGCTGTCGGAGCAGGACTTCGCCTTCTGGAAGACGTACGGCTACGTCGTGGTGAGAAACGCCGTCTCACCGGGCGCGGCGAAGAGCCTGTACGAGTTCGCCTGGGAGTTCCAGGGACTCGACCCCGACCGGCCCGAAACCTGGTACCAGGAGCGCGAGTTCCGCTCCGACCTCGACCGCGACCTGCACGTCTACGGCTTCGTCGAGGCGTACCACCATCAGCTCCTCTGGGACAACCGGCAGACGCAGCGGGTCTACGACGCCTTCGCCGACGTGTGGGACTGCGACGAGCTGTGGGTCACGCTCGACCGGCTGAACCTCAACCCGCCCAACCGGGGCAGCCGTTCGCGTTCCCTCATCGCGCCGACCGACGAGGGCTTCGACATCGAGCTGCACTGGGACGTCGACACCACGCTGGGCGTGCTGCCGCAGCGGGTGCAGGGCATCCTGGCCCTCAACGACACCCAGCCGGAGCTCGGCGGGTTCCAGTGCGCGCCGGAACTCTTCCGGCAGTTCGAGGAGTGGCGGATCGCGCAGCCGGCCGGCCGCGACCCCATCCGGCCCGCGGTCGACCGCGCGGAGTTCCCGGTCGTACGGACCGACCTCCAGGCCGGCGACCTGCTCATCTTCAACGGCCTGCTGGCCCACGGCGTCGCGCCGAACGTCTCCGACCACGGTGTGCGCGCAGTGCAGTACCTGTCGATGATGCCGGCGATCGAGGAGCACGACGAACTGCGCGACTCCCGCGTCGAGTCGTGGCGCACGCTCGCCACCCCGGACTGGAACGCGACGCTGCTCGGCGACTCCGACCGGCCCGAGGCTCTTCGCTACGGCGCCGCCACGCTCAACGACCTCGGCGAGAGGCTTCTGGGGCTCACGCCCTGGGGCGGACAAGAGAGCGCCACGTGAACCGAGCCAGCACCACCGACCGGATCTGCCTGGCCCTGCCCACCAACCGGGCCTGCTCCGCCGCCCTCAGCGAGATCGCCGAGGAGGCGGCCTATGCGGCCCGCACCTTCGCCGTCGAGGTCCATCTGCTGATCCTCGACTCCTGCGACGCCACGACCCGGGCCGAACACGCCCGCGTCGTGGCGGAGTTGCCCATCACTCCCAAGGTGACGGTCCATCATTTCGACGAGGCGGGCCAGCGCGTCTTCCTGCGCCGGGCGATCGAGCGGTCCGGACTCGCGGCGCCGGAGCGGATGCTCGACCTCATGCTGCCGGGCGACCTCTCCTACGGGGCCTGCACCAACCGCGCCTTCCTGATCGCGAGCGCGCTCGGCTGCCGGTCCGTCCACCGCCGGGACTCGGACTGCACCTACCAGGTCCACGACGGCGAACGGGTCTTCCCGATCCACCACGAGCTCGCCTCGCTGGGCCGGTCCGCCGCCGAGGCGTCCGCCGCCGTGACCGAGACCGTCCTCGCCGCGGCACACGCCCACCGCCCGGTGTCCATGGTCGGCTCCTCCTTCATCGGCGAACCCTCCGTGGACATCGCCGAGATCGAGCGGCTCGACGCGGGCGTCTACCACGACGTCGTCAGCCTGTGGGGACCCATGGACTGGCCGGAGGAGCGCAAGCGGCAGCTCGTCGACGACTCCTTCAAGGGCGCCGGCACGACGCCCTTCACCGGCGACCACTCGACGCTGACCCTGGTCGACCCCATGCGGGTCGACATGAGCAACATCGGCTTCCACCACGAGGTGTACGAGCGGGTCCCGCTGCCTCCGGCGACCGACACCATCGGCAGCGACTACTTCCTCATCCACCTCGTCCACGACGCCGCCCTGCCCGGCGTGCTCCACAACCGCAACATCGAGAACTTCTACACCCCCTTCCGGCGCACCGACGCCGGGTTCCGGGCGTACCAGATGCGGTTCGTGAAGTTCCTCCTGTCGATGCTCTACTTCAACTTCGTCTACGACAGGATGGGTTCGGCCGGGCCGGCCCTGCTGGACGAGCGCGAGCACGTCCGCGGCGACGTCATCTCCGGGCTGCTGCGCGAGAGCGCGGACCTCGACACGGGCGAGAACATCTGGCGGCTGGACCGTGTCAGCACCGCCTATCGCAAACTCGGCGGCCGGTACACGGAGTTCGCCGACCTGATGGACGCGCGCCGCGGGCAACTGCTCGACGAGGCCCGGCAGGACGCCCAGGACTTCGCCCTGCTGATCGACGGCTGGCCCGCACTGGTGGCCGCCGTACGAGAGACCGGCCTCGGGAGTGCGGACGCTCTCGGGAGTGCTGACGGTCTCGGGAGCGCGGACGGTCTCGGGAGCGCGGAAGGGTGAGCACGGACCTGGACACACGGCTGGCCTCCGCCCTGGCCGCCGCGTCCGCGGACAGTGTCGTCTTCGACCTGGCCGGAATCGCGGGCCAGTACGACGACCTGCTGCGTGAACTGCCGGGCGTCGACGTCCGGTTCGCGATGAAGGCGTGCCCGGTCGACGAGGTGCTCGGCCGCCTCGCGGACCGGGGCGCCGGCTTCGACGCGGCCAGCCCCGCCGAGATCGCCCAGGCACTGCGGCTGGGCGTGCCCGCGGAGCGCATCCACTACGGCAACACCGTGAAGTCCGACGCGAGCATCGCCGAGGCCCACCGGCTCGGTGTGCGGACCTTCGCCACGGACAGCGTCCAGGACGTGGCGGCCATCGCCGCGCACGCACCCGGCGCCCGCGTCTACTGCCGCCTCGCCACCAGCGGGGACGGCGCGTTGTGGGGTCTGAGCCGGAAGTTCGGCTGCTCGCAGGACGACGCCGTCCGCGTGCTGACCGCGGCCCGGGCAGCCGGCCTGACCCCGGCGGGCCTGTCCGTGCACGTCGGCTCGCAGCAGATGACGTACGAGGCCTGGCGGCAGGCGGTCGACCTGCTGGCCGACACGATGGTCGCCCTGCGTGAGCGGGGGATCGTCCTCGACCACGTGAACCTGGGCGGCGGCCTGCCGGCACTCGGCTACCTCGACCGGCACGGCAGACGGCTCGAACCGCCGCTGGACAAGATGTTCGCCGTCCTGCGCGAGGGCATGGAGCACCTGCGGGACCTCAACTCCGCGCCCCTGGACGTCGTCATGGAGCCGGGCCGCCACCTGGTGGCCGACCACGGCGCCATCCGGGCGCACGTCTACCGGCTGACCGAGCGGCGCCAGCCCGACGGCGAGCGCGTGCACTGGCTGTATCTGAGCTGCGGCAAGTTCAACGGCCTCTACGAGATGGACGAGCTCTGCCACCGGCTCGTCTTTCCCGGCCACTCCGAGGGCGAGTACGTGGCCGCCGTCGTCGCGGGCCCGACCTGCGACAGCGACGACGCCTACGCGGCGGCGCACCGCCTGGTGCCCAGGGCACTGGCCTCGGGCGACCCGGTCTGGATTTTGTCCGCGGGCGCCTACGCCACCAGCTACATGACCCAGGGCTTCAACGGCTTCGGACCGCTGCCGCACACCACCGCGCTTGACGGCAGCGGCCGTAGGGAGGCGGCGGCGTGACGGCACCAACCGCGGCCCGCGACAGGCGAGTTCATGGCGTGAGTGACAGCCGCGTACGGCCGGTCCGCGAGGGCGACTGGCCGCAGCTGGCCGCTCTGGAGGCCGACGCCTACGCGACCTGCGGGCTGTCCGAAGGGCAGGCGGCGCTGGAGTCCAAGGGCCGTGCCTCGCCCGGTACCTGCTTCGTGCTGGACCTCGACGGGCGCATCGCGGGCTATCTCCTCGCCCTGCCCTACCCGAGGTTCCTGTACCCGGACCTGGCCCAGACGGACGAGCCCGTGCACCGGGCCCGGAACCTCCATCTGCACGACATGGTCGTCGCCGAGGACCAGCGCGGCAGGGGCTGGAGCGACAGGCTGCTGACCCGGCTGACGGACGCCGCGAACCCGGCGTACGACCACGTCTCCCTGATAGCCGTCGGCGGAATGGCACCCTTCTGGGCGGCCCGCGGCTACCGGGCCCACCCGGAGATCCGCCTCCCGCAGAGCTACGGCGAGGACGCCGTCTACATGTCCCTCACGCTGCCCGGCGGCGGCACAAGCGCTTCGAAGGAGGTGGCCCGGTTCCCATGTCCCGTGTCCTAGACGAGTTCCGACGCACGCAACTGGCGATCGCGGCGCTGTTCTGCTTTCTCGGGTTCCAGTACGCCTCCTGGGCCTCCCGGATACCCGCCCTCAAGTCCCGACTCGACCTGAACGCGGGCGAGGTGGGCCTGCTGCTCATGGTCACGGGGGCCGGAGCGGCCGCCTCCTTCCCCCTGGTCGCGTACCTCATGAGACGCCTGGGCGCGCGCCGCCTCGCCCTCGTCTCCGGGCTCTGCCTGATCGCGCTCCTCCTCGCACTGTCCGTCGCCCCCGACTACCCGGTGGCGCTGCTGATCCTCTGCGCCGACGGCGTGGCGGTCGGCTGCCTGAACGTGGCCATGAACGCGCAGGGCGCCGCCCTCGAGAAGGCCCACGGCCGGACCGCCATGACCCAGCTGCACGCCACCTTCAGCGGCGGCGCGTTCCTCGCCGCGCTCGTGTCGTCCGGCATGACCGCTCTGACCTCGGGCCTCGCACCGCACTTCGCCACCGCGTCGGTCGTCCTCCTGCTGCTCCTCGTCGGTGCGCGGACCCGGCTGCTGCCCGACGAACCGAAGGACGTGCAGCCCGTGGAGCAGGGCGCCGGGCAGAAGGGCGCGAAGAAGCGGCGCAGACTGGCCATGCCGTCGGCCGTCATGCTCTGGCTCGGCGTCGCCATGGCGTTCGCCGAGGTGGTCGAAGGTTCCATGAACGACTGGTCGGCGCTCTACCTCAAGGATGTCGCCGACGCGTCGTCCCAGGTCGCACCGCTGGGCATCGCCGTCATCTCCGGCACGATGGTCGTCGCACGCCTGATCGGCGACAGCTGGCGCAGCCGGTGGGGCGACGCCCGCGTCGTCCGGATCGGCAGCGCGGTCGCGGGCACCGGACTGGCCCTCGCACTGCTCGCCGGAGGCGTGGTGCCCGCGCTCGTCGGTTTCGCGTGCGTGGGCCTCGGCGTCTCGGCCGTGGCCCCCTGCCTCTACGTCGCCGCGGCCGCCGAAGGCCCGGACGCACTGTCCTTGATCGCCTCGATGGGCACCACCGGCCTGCTGGCCGGCCCCGCGCTCATCGGCTTCGTGGCGAGCGTCAGCAGCCTGGCGTGGGGCATGGGCGTCGTCGCGGCCTCGGCGCTCGTCGTCTCCCTGTGCACCACGCGGCTACGGTGGAAAGCAGACCCGGAGCCCGTGATGTCGGCCGCGGAGCAGGGCGCCGTCTGAGACGACGCCGTGCACCGCGGCCGTACGGAGTCAGCGTGCTGAGGCGTTGCGTGTCAGGACCGCGATCGCTGCCGCCGTCGCCGCCAGCACCGCCACGCTGGTGAGGGCGGCGGGCAGGGAGAACCAGTCGGCCATGAAGCCGATCGCCGGAGGCCCCAGCAGCATGCCGCCGTAGCCGAGGGTGGACGCGATCGCCACTCCGTCCGGGCCGGCCAGCGCGCCGGCCCGTTCGACGGCGACCGGGAAGAGGTTGGCCAGCCCGAGCCCCGTGACCACGAAGCCGACGAACGCCGCCCACAGGGAGGGAGCGAGCGCGCCGAGCAGCATGCCGGCGGACGCCGTGGTGCCGCCGAAGGCCATGGTGCGGGTCCGGCCCAGTCCTTCCAGCAGCCGGGTGCCGGTCAGCCGGCCGACGGTCATGGCCAGTGCGAAACAGGAGTAGCCGACCGCTGCCGCGCCCGCCGTGGCGCCGAGGTCCTGTTCGAGGTGGAGCGCGCTCCAGTCGGCCAGCGCGCCCTCGCCGTACGCCGTGCACAGGGCGATCAGGCCGAAGGTGACCACCAGTCCCCGGGTGCGGGTGTCGAGACGGCGGGGCGGGGCGGTCGCGCCCGGTGTGCTCTCGGGCGGCTCCGGGGGCTCGAGGCGCAGCAGCGCCGGACCGGCCACGGCGGTGACGAGCAGACCGATCACGGTCAGGCCGAGCAGGTGCTGGGTGGGGGTCAGCGCCCCGGCGACCAGTCCGCCGAGCCCGGCACCGGCCATGCCGCCGAGGCTGAACGCGGCGTGGAAGCTGGGCATGATGGGCCGCCGCATCGCTCTGACCAGGTCGACCGCGGCGCTGTTGAAGGCCACGTTGATGCTGCCGTAGGCGCTGCCGAAGACCAGCAGCACGGCGCCGAGAGTGACGGCGGAGTGGGTGAGCGGCGGCAGCGCGACGCTGAGGGAGAGCAGGACGGCGCAGGTGACGGTGACCTGGTGGCTGCCGTAGCGGCGGCAGAGGCGGCCGGTGATCGTCATGGTGAGGACGGCGCCCGCGGAGACGCCGAGCAGCGCGAGTCCGAGGGCGCTGACGGAGGCGCCGGTCTGATGCTTGATGGCGGGAATGCGGACGACCCAGCCGGCGAAGATGAAGCCGTCGAGGGCGAAGAAGGCCGTGATGACGGCGCGCAGCCGGGTGAGGTCGGTGCGCTGGGGACCCGGCACGACGCTGTGCGTTCGGGGTTTGTTTATTGGCGGCACAAAAGCAGGCTAAGTCGCCGGCCGGGCTGGGGCAAGGCTGTGGGGTGGGCCTGTGCCCACCCTGCGGGACGGCAGGCAGCTCCGGCACACCGAGGAGCGGACCGGCCACGGCGCCCTGCACTTCGAGGCCGCGGAGGTGGCCCGGTGCATCGCCGCCGGCCGGCTCCAGACTCCGCTGCGACCGCTCGACGACTCGGTCACCACGTTGCGCGCGCGGGACGCCATCCGGCGGCAGTGCGGCATCGCGTTCCCGGCGGAGAGCCCGCAACCGTTCGGCACCGCCTGACCGGCGCTCCGGCCCACCCCCACCCCGTCCCGCCGTACAGGCCCCGACCAGCTGGGTTCCTGGGGTGGGCGGTGCGGTCCGGGGTGACGGTGACCTCCGTCGGTCCCGGGCCCGTGAGAGCGAACGCCCGTCTGTTCGTACGGGTCCTGGGGGTCGGCATCCGGAGCGGACGCGGTGGTCAGGAGACCGCCTCGCCCCTTGTCGCGACGGGTGCGGTGAGGTCTTCCCTTCCGGGAGTTCCTCGACGTCGACGCCGCTGACCTGGGACAACTCGTGCTTGAGTGCGGCGAGTTCGGCGCCGCCGGCCATGTGGTTGGTCAGCT
>NZ_JBHVGU010000057.1:0-52674 GCF_042800575.1 Streptomyces sp. NPDC057616 | reverse complement strand
GGACGAAGGCGAAGCCGAGGCCAGGAGAACGGTCGGGCTCCTGCTGGGCCTCGCCGCGGGCGACGCCGCCGGCTGGCCCGCCGCCCGCCACCGGGCGGCCCGTATGCCCGAGTGGACCCGCCGCCTCACCCGCGAGCTCGACACCTTCGCCGAGCACAACGCCACCACCACCCTCCCCGTCCCCATCGCCCTCAACCAGCCCCCCGAGCCCCTCCACCTCGGCCCCTCCGACGACGCCGAATGGGCCGCCTTCGCCGCCGAGGCGCTGCTGCGCGCCGGCGACGGCAACGCCCTCGGCGACCTCAGCCGGGAACGCCGTACGAGAGCCGCCATCGACCTGACCTGGAACGCCGTGGCCGCCGAGGTCGCCGCCGCGGCGGACCGCGCCCCGGAGATCGAGTCCGCCGTCCTGCCGCTGCGCGCCCGTATCTCCGTCCGGGCCGGACTCGGCAACCTCGCCGCCGGCCTGCGCCCGCCCGCCACCGGTCACGACAACCCCCACTACTTCGACGACGCGGCCTGCGTCCGCGCCTGCGTGCTGGCCGTCGCCCACCCCGGCGACCCCCGGCCGGCCGCGGACCTGGCCGAGTTCGACGCCCGCTACACCCAGGACGGCGACGGCGTGCACGGAGCCCGCGCCATGGCGGCCGCCGTCTCCCTCGCCCTCACCGGTGCGGACGTGCGCACCTGTGTGACGGCCGCCCTCGCCGAACTCCCCGAGACCACCGAGATCGGCCGCAACGCCCGCCACGCCCTGGAGCTGGCCGCGCGGGCCGAGTCCGCCTTCGCCCTGATCCCCCTGCTGGAGCACCGGATCGTCGACCACGTCTACAGCTACGGCATCGCCGCCGCCGAGACGGTCCCGGTGGCCCTCGCGCTGACCACCGCCGCCCGCGGCCGTATCGCGGAGGCGGTACCGGCGGCGGCCTGTCTGTCGCGCGTGGCCGACTCGGCGCCCGCCCTCGCGGGCGCCCTGACCGGCGCGCTCGGCGGCGGCGACTCGATCCCCGCGTCCTGGCGCGAGGCGTGCCGCACCCTCTCCGGCTGCGCGCTCCCCCGGCTCACCGGTACCGACCTGGTGGAACTCGCCGAGCTCCTGGAAGCCACGCAACCGCCCTCCCCAGGAGGATGATTCCGCCCATGACGCCCAAAGAGTCAGAAACCAGCCTGGAGGACCGGATCGCCGGCGCCCTCGTGGGCGCGGCGGTGGGCGACGCCCTCGGCGGCCCCGTCGAGGGCTACTCCCCCGACCAGATCCTCGAGCGCCACGGCGGCCGTGTGCACGGCGTCGTCGGCCCCTGGAACGGCGACGCCTGGCGCACCGCCCGCCCCCTCGCGCCGTACCACAAGGGCGACGGGCACGTCACCGACGACACCTTGATGACGCACGCGCTGATCCGGGTGTACGCACGGGTCCGCGACCACCTGGACGCGTACGCGATCGCGGACCACCTGGTGCCGGACCTGATGACCGGCCCGCGCTGGATCCCGGAGCTGGAGACGGAGGCCGTCCCGCTGCACCGGATCTTCCTCGCGGAGAAGTGGCTGGTGGCCCGGCTCCACTACGGCCATGTCGACCCGCGCGAGGCCGGCACGGGCAACATCGTCAACTGCGGTGCCGCGATGTACATGGCGCCGGTCGGCCTGGTCAACGCGGCCCATCCGGAGGGCGCGTACGCCGAGGCGCTCGACGTCGCGGGCGCCCACCAGTCGTCGTACGGCCGCGAGGCGGCGGGTGTCTTCGCGGCGGCGGTGGCCGCGGCCGCCACGCCCGGGGCGACGCCGGACTCGGTCGTCGCCGCCGCGCTCCGCCTGGCCAAGGACGGCACGCGCACGGCGATCGAGCGGGTCTGCGAAGTGGCCGCCCGCCACACGGACTTCGAGTCCGCGCTCCTCCCGCTGCGGGAGGCGGTGGCCCCGTACGACACGGTCGGCCCCGACTACCGCGCCCCCTCCCTCGGCGCCCGCCGCCCCTCCCGGCTGCACGCGATCGAGGAACTCCCCATCGCTCTCGGCATGTTGCTGGTGTCCCGCGGCGACTACCGCCACGCGGTGCTGGGTTCGGTGAACTACGGCCGCGACTGCGACTCGATCGCCACGATGGCGGGCGCGATCGCGGGAGCGCTGGGCGGCGAGGTGCCGGAGGACTGGTCGAAGCGGATCGCGGAGGCGAGCCGCCTGGACCTGTGGGAGCCCGCGGCGACGCTCACGCGGGTCACGCGGGAGATCTTCGAGCGGGACGTCCGCAGGCGCAGGGCGCACGAGGCGGCGTTCACCCGGATGGGAGGCGCGCGTTGCTCCGAGTGACCTGGGTCCAGCCGGAGGACCTGATCGGCCACGAGCTGCGGCAGGCCGCACTCGACGGCCGCGAACCCTCGGCGATCGCCGCGCGGTGGCGTGCCGCGGGCGGCCCCGAGGCACCGCTGCGCGCGGGCGCGTCGCCCGCACCGGTCTCGCGCTATCTGCGGCAGCTCGCCAAGGACCTGCTGGACGAACTGGCCGATCTGCCCAGCGCGTTGAGCGACAGCGAACCGACGGACCTGCGGCGGATCAAGGAGCTGTGCCCGCGCTGGCCCGCCCCCTCCCCCGACCGGTCCGTCACGCGGGACCGCCTCGAGGCCGCCTGGCTGGGCCGCGCCGCCGGCTGCCTGCTCGGCAAGCCCGTGGAGAAGCTCCCCCTCGACGGCATCCGCCGGCTGGCGCGGGCCACCGGCAACTGGCCGCTGAACACCTGGTTCACCGCCCGCGGCGTCCCCGCCGAACTCCTGGCGCAGCACCCCTGGAACCGGCGCTCGGCGGCCACCTCCCTCGCCGAGAACATCGACGGCATGCCCGAGGACGACGACCTCAACTACCCGCTCCTCAACCTCCTGTTGCTGCAGCGACACGGCAGAGGCTTCACCACCGCCGACGTCGCGGGCCTGTGGCTGGCCGAACTCCCGGCGGGCCGCACCTTCACCGCCGAGCGCATCGCCTACCGCAATCTCCTTCTCGGCCTCGAACCGCCGCGCACGGCCCGCCACCGCAACCCCTTCCGCGAGTGGATCGGCGCCCTCACCCGCGCCGACGTGCACGGCTGGACCAACCCCGGCGACCCGGCCGCCGCGGCCGAGCAGGCCCACCGCGACGCCACCCTCACGCACACCGCGAACGGCGTCTACGCCGCCATGTTCACGGCCGCCGTCATCGCCGCCGCGGCGACCGGCACGCACGACGTCCACTCCTGTCTGCGCACCGGACTGACGGTCGTGCCACCCCGCTCCCGGCTGGCCCGCGCCGTCCGCCACGCCGTCGAACTCGCCGCGCAGCACGCCGACTTCGACACTGTCGTCGACCATCTCCACGCCACCCACGCGGCCACCCACCACTGGGTGCACGCCGTCCCCAACACCGCGCTCGTGGCCGCCGCCCTCACCCACGCGGACGGCGACTTCACCGGCGCCGTCTGCCGTGCCGTCTCGGGAGGCTGGGACACCGACTCCAACGGCGCCACCGCGGGCGGCGTCGCCGGCCTCCTCGCCGGCTCCCCCACCGCCCTGCCGGACCGCTGGACGACCCCGCTGAAGAACCGGCTCGCCACCTCCGTGGGCGACTTCAACGGCATCGGCTTCGACACCCTCGCCCAGCTCACCCACCGGGAGGCGACCCGCCCATGACATCCACCACCGAGGACGCCCCGCTCACCGGCCTGCGCGTCCTCGATCTCGCCACCCTCTTCGCCGGCCCGCTCGCCGCCACCCTGCTCGGCGACTTCGGCGCGGAGGTCATCAAGGTGGAGCACCCGGCCAAGCCGGACCCCTCCCGCGGCCACGGCCCGTCGAAGAACGGCATCGGCCTGTGGTGGAAGCTCCTGGGCCGCAACAAGCGGACCATCACCCTCGACCTGTCGAAGCCGGGCGGCCGCTCCACCCTGCTGCGGCTGGCCGCCACCGCGGACGTCGTCATCGAGAACTTCCGCCCCGGCACCCTGGAGAAGTGGGACCTCGGCTGGGCCGACCTGTCCGCCGCCAACCCCCGGCTGATCCTCACCCGGGTCACCGCCTTCGGCCAGTTCGGCCCGTACGCGCACCGCCCCGGCTTCGGCACCCTCGCCGAGGCCATGAGCGGCTTCGCCGCGATCACCGGCGAGCCGGACGCGCCGCCGACGCTCCCGCCCTTCGGCCTGGCCGACTCCATCGCCGGCCTGGCCACCGCCTACGCCGTCATGACCGCGCTCACCGCCCGCGAGCGCACCGGCGAGGGCCAGGTCGTCGACATGGCGATCATCGAGCCGATCCTGACGGTCCTCGGCCCCCAGCCCATCTGGTACGACCAGCTCGGCCACGTCCAGCCGCGCACCGGCAACCGCTCCCAGAACAACGCCCCGCGCGGCACCTACCTCACCGCCGACGGCGCCTGGGTCGCCGTCTCCACCTCCGCGCAGTCGGTGGCGGAACGCGTGCTGCACCTGGTGGGCCGCCCGGAGCTGATCGACGAGCCGTGGTTCGCGACGGGCGCCGAGCGGGCCCGGCACGCCGACGTCCTGGACGCGGCGGTCGGCGGCTGGATCGCCGAGCGCACCCGCACCGAGGTGCTGGCGGCCTTCGAGAAGGCGGAGGCGGCGGTGGCCCCGGTGCAGGACGTACGGGAGGTGATGACCGACCCGCAGTACGCGGCCCTCGACACGATCACCACCCTCGACGACCCCGAACTGGGCCGACTCCGTATGCAGAACGTCCTGTTCCGCCTCTCGTCCACGCCCGGCGCGATCCGCTGGGCGGGCCGCCCGCACGGCGCGGACACCGACACCGTGCTGACCGGCCTCGGCCTCACCCCCGCGGAGCTCACAGCCCTGCGTGAGGAGGGCGCCGTATGACGACGCCCCCGCTGACCTGGCTCTACGTCCCCGGCGACCGCCCGCTCGTCGTCGCCAAGGCGCTGGCGGCGGGCGCCGACGTGGTCGTCGTGGACCTGGAGGACGCGGTCGCCCCGGACCGCAAGGAGTACGCCCGCTCGGCCACCGCCGAACTGCTCTCCTGTCCGCAGCCGGTCCCGGTCCACGTCCGCGTGAACGCCCTGGACGGTCCGCTGGCCGCCGACGACCTGGCGGCGGTGGCCGCCCTGCCCGGCCTCTCGGGCCTGCGGCTGGCGAAGGTGACGTCTCCCGAGCAGATCGTCCGCACCGCGCGCGGCGCCGCCCCCGTCGCCGGTGGCGCGCCCGCGCTGTACGCGCTCCTGGAGTCCGCGCTCGCCGTCGAGCGCGCCCACGCCATCGCCTCCGCCCATCCCGCGCTGCGCGGCATCGCCCTCGGCGAGGCCGACCTGCGGGCCGACCTGGGCGTACGGGAGGAGGCGGGCCTCGACTGGTGCCGCTCCCGCATCGTCGTCGCCGCGCGGGCGGCCGGGCTGCCCCCGCCCTCCCAGTCGGTCCACCCGGACATCCGCGACCTGGAGGGGCTCGCGGCCTCCTGCGCCCGCGGCCGCACCCTGGGCTTCCTCGGCCGGGCCGCCATCCACCCGCGCCAGCTGCCCATCATCGAACGGGCCTACCTGCCCACGGCGCGGGAGATCGAGGAGGCCGAGACGATCGTCAAGGCGGCGACCACCCAGCAGGGCGCGCAGGCCCTGCCGAACGGCCGGTTCATCGACGCGGCGGTCGTGGCGACGGCGCACCGCACGCTGTCGCTGGCCCACCGCAACGAAAAATGAGGGCGCCCGCTGCCGTGCGGGCGCCCTCATCCACGTACGACCGGGCGGTCAGCTTTTCTTCGCCGACTCCGCGCCGTCCTTCACGCCGTCGTCCGCGTCCTTCTCCCCGTCCTTGTCGAGGGTCACGGCGGCGTCGCCCTCGGCCTCACCGTCGGAGGCACCCGGCTCGACCACGGCCTCCCGGCCCGGCCGGATCCTCGACGAGAAGATCATGTACGCCACGGCGAGCAGGAACACGAGCAGCGCGGTCCAGTCGTTCAGCCGCAGGCCCAGGAAGTGGTGGGCGTCGTCGACGCGCATGTACTCGATCCAGGCCCGGCCCACGCAGTAGGCGGCGACGTAGAGCGCGAACGCCCGTCCGTGCCCGAGCTTGAAGCGGCGGTCGGCCCAGATGACCAGCAAGGCGACGCCGATGCACCACAGCGACTCGTAGAGGAACGTCGGGTGGTAGTAGCCGGGCACGCGGCCGTCCGTGGAGGACGTGATGTGCAGCGCCCAGGGGACGTGCGTCTCTCTGCCGTACAGCTCCTGGTTGAACCAGTTGCCCCAGCGGCCGATCGCCTGGGCGAAGGCGATGCCGGGCGCGACGGCGTCGGCGTACGCGGGCAACGGGATGCCGCGGCGGCGGCAGCCGATCCAGGCGCCCAGGGCACCGAGCGCGATCGCGCCCCAGATGCCGAGCCCGCCCTCCCACACCTTGAAGGCGTCCACCCAGTCACGGCCCTCGCTGAAGTACAGCTCGTAGTCCGTGATGACGTGGTAGAGCCGGCCGCCGACGAGGCCGAAGGGCACCGCCCAGACAGCGATGTCGGCCACCGTGCCCGTCCGTCCGCCGCGGGCGATCCAGCGTTTGTTGCCGAGCCAGACCGCGACGAAGACGCCGATGATGATGCAGAACGCGTAGCCGCGCAGCGGGATGGGGCCGAGGTACAGCACCCCGCGCGACGGGCTCGGAATGTAGGCAAGTTCTTCCATGGCAGGGTCGACGCTACCGTGCCGGGCGGGCCCGACGGCAGGCGGACCGGCTACGGCTCCATAACGGGCGGGCGTGAATCTCTTACCCCTTGTTCGCCTGCTGCACCAGTTGCTTCAGCTTCGCGGGCGTCATGGTCTGGTCCTGGTAGATGTTCTTGCCGTTGAGCAGAACCGTCGGCGTGCCGCCGAAGCCGCCGGCCTTGAAGGCGTCGTTCGACTTGTTCACCCAGCTGTCGTGCTTGCCGTCGTTGACGCAGGAGCGGAAGGCGGCCGTGTCGAGGCCCTTCACCTTCGCCGCGAGAGCGATCAGCTTGGCGTTGTCGCCGAAGGCGTCGTCGGTCTCCTTCGGCTGGTTCGCGTACAGCACGTCGTGGTAGTCGCGGAACTTCCCGGCGTCCTGGGCGCACGCGGCGGCGTTGCCCGCGCGCAGCGAGCCGGTGCCTCCGAGGTTGCCGTCGATCAGCCTGACCAGGTGGTACTCGATCCGCATCTGGCCGGAGTCGGTCAGCTCGTGAAGGGTGGGGCGGTACGCCGTCTCGAAGGCCATGCAGGCCGGGCAGCGGAAGTCCTCCCAGATCGTGAGCGTCGACCTGGCGCCGTCCTTGCCCACCGGGATCGCGAGGCTGTCCTTGCCCTGCGCCCCGGAGGGCGCCACGGCCGGGCCGGACGCCTTGGACTTGTCCTTGCCCGAGTTCGCGGCGACCACGCCGATCACCGCGGCCAGGCCCAGGACGCAGACGACGCTCGCGCCCACGATCAGCGCCCGCCGTCGCTTGTCGGCGGCCTTCTGCTTCTCGCGCTCGTCCGCCAGCCGCTCCCGGGCGGTGCGCTTTCCCTCACGGTTCTTCTCGCTCACACCCCCAGAACGAACCGGGGAGGCGCAATGCGCCTCCCCGGTCCCAGATCCACTCGTAAGGGGGATCAAGGTGACATGAGATGTCCGGCTACGCCTGTGCGCGCACGCCCTTGGCCAGGTCGGCGGCGAGTGAGCGCACGGCCTCGATGCCGGCCGCGTGGTCCGGTGCGTCCAGCATCCGCTTGACGAACGCCGAGCCGACGATCACGCCGTCGGCGAAGCCGGCCACCTCGGCGGCCTGCTCGGCGTTGGAGACGCCGAGCCCGACGCAGACGGGCAGGCCCGTGCCGGTGGCCCGGGTGCGCTCGACCAGGTCCTGCGCCTGCGCGCCGACCGACTCGCGGGTGCCCGTGACGCCCATCAGCGAGGCCGCGTAGACGAAGCCGCTGCCCGCGCCGGTGATCTGCGCGAGCCGCTCGTCCTTGCTGCTGGGCGCGACCACGAAGACCGTGGCCAGCCCGTGCTTCTCGGCGTGCTCCCGCCACAGCGCCGACTCCTGCACCGGCAGGTCCGGCAGGATGCAGCCCGCGCCGCCCGCCTCGGCGAGCTCGGCGGTGAAGCGCTCGACGCCGTAGCGGTCGATCGGGTTCCAGTACGTCATGACCAGGATCGGCTTGCCGGTGGCCTCGTAGGCCTCCTTGACCGTCCGCATGACGTGCGCGATCTTGACGCCGCCGCGCAGGGCGATGTCGTCGGCGGTCTGGATGACGGGCCCGTCGAGGACCGGGTCGCTGTGCGGCAGGCCGACCTCGACGACGTCCGCGCCGCCGTCCAGGGCCGCCTTGATCGCCTCGATGCCGCCGTCCACGGTCGGGAAGCCGGCCGGGAGGTAGGCGATGAGCGCGGAGCGGACCTCGGCCCTGGCGCCGGCGAGGGTGTCCGTCAACAGCTGGATGTTGCCGCTCACTTGGCGTCCCCCTCGATCTCGGCGGTGTCGGCCTCGTTGGCGGCGACCTCCGCGTCGGTGTCGTACAGGCCGAAGTAGCGGGCGGCCGTGTCCATGTCCTTGTCGCCGCGGCCGGACAGGTTGATGACGATCAGGCCGTCCCTGCCCAGCTCCTTGCCGACGTCCAGGGCTCCCGCGAGGGCGTGCGCGCTCTCGATCGCCGGGATGATGCCCTCGGTGCGCGACAGCAGGCGCAGGGCCTGCATCGCCGCGTCGTCGGTGACCGCGCGGTACTCGCCACGGCCGCTGTCCTTGAGGTAGGAGTGCTCCGGGCCGATGCCCGGGTAGTCCAGACCGGCCGAGATGGAGTACGGCTCGGTGATCTGGCCCTCGTCGTCCTGCAGGACGTAGGAGCGGGAGCCGTGCAGGATGCCGGGCTCGCCCGCGGTCAGCGTGGCCGCGTGCTCGCCCGTCTCCACGCCGTGCCCGGCCGGCTCGCAGCCGATCAGGCGGACGGAGGCGTCCGGGATGAAGGCGTGGAAGAGGCCGATGGCGTTGGAGCCGCCGCCCACGCAGGCGACCGCGGCGTCCGGGAGCCGGCCGGCGCGCTCCAGGAGCTGGCGCCTGGCCTCCACGCCGATGACGCGGTGGAAGTCGCGGACCATGGCCGGGAAGGGGTGCGGGCCGGCGACCGTACCGAAGAGGTAGTGGGTGTGGTCGACGTTGGCGACCCAGTCGCGGAAGGCCTCGTTGATGGCGTCCTTGAGCGTGCGGCTGCCGGACTTCACCGCGACGACCTCGGCGCCGAGCATGCGCATGCGGGCCACGTTCAGGGCCTGGCGCTCGGTGTCGATCTCGCCCATGTAGATCGTGCAGTCGAGGCCGAACAGCGCGCAGGCCGTGGCGGTGGCGACGCCGTGCTGGCCGGCGCCGGTCTCGGCGATGACGCGGGTCTTGCCCATCCGCTTGGTGAGCAGGGCCTGGCCGAGGACGTTGTTGATCTTGTGCGAGCCGGTGTGGTTGAGGTCCTCCCGCTTCAGGAAGATCCGGGCACCGCCTGCGTGCTCGGCGAACCGGGGCACCTCGGTGAGGGCGCTGGGCCGGCCGGTGTAGTTGACCAGCAGATCGTCGAGTTCACGGGCGAACTCGGGGTCGTGCTTGGCCTTGTCGTACTCGACGGCCACCTCGTCCACGGCGGCGACGAGGGCCTCCGGGATGAACTTGCCGCCGAACGCGCCGAAGTAGCCCTCGGGCGTGGGGACCTGACCCGACGGGTCGGGGATGAAGAAGTCGCTGGGCATGCGTGTACCTCACGGTGAGTTGGCTGTGAATGCACTGATCGCCGTGGGGGCGGGGTCGTTCGTCCGGCTGCGGGCCGTCAGTGGCTGGTCGCGCCCGCGCGGCCGTAGCCGCACATCAAGTCGAGCCCCGCGCCCCTGAGGGCGCGCTGCCATCGCCGGCCGTTCACCTGGCCCGGTTCGTCTCCGATGACGTACCTGACCCTGCGGCCGTGCACGCGGCGGGCCGGCGCACGGCAGCCGCGGGGGCGGCAGCCACGCGCGAGGCGGGCGTGCCGGTCCATGGTGGTCACGGTGAGGGTCATCGGGACAAGCCTAGCCGGGAATCAGCCCCGGCCGTGCCGCAGGGCGGGATGCTCGCCCGCCGCGACGAGGTCGGAGACCGCGGACTTCGGGTCCTTGCCGGTGACCAGGGACTCGCCGACGAGGACCGCGTCGGCCCCGGCGTTGGCGTACGCGATGAGGTCGTGCGGACCGCGGACGCCGGACTCGGCCACGCGGACGACGTGGGCCGGGATCTCGGGCGCGACGCGCTCGAACGTGCCCCGGTCGACCTCGAGGGTCTTGAGGTTGCGCGCGTTGACGCCGATCACCTTCGCGCCCGCGTCGACGGCCCGCTCGACCTCGTCCTCGTCGTGGACCTCGACGAGCGGGGTGAGGCCGATGGACTCGGCGCGCTCGATCAGCGACTCCAGGGCCGACTGCTCCAGGGCGGCGACGATGAGCAGCGCGAGGTCGGCGCCGTACGCGCGGGCCTCCCACAGCTGGTACGAGGTGACGATGAAGTCCTTGCGCAGCACCGGGATGTCGACCCGGGCCCGGACGGCCTCCAGGTCGGCCAGCGAGCCGCCGAAGCGGCGCTGCTCGGTCAGGACGGAGATGACGGCGGCGCCGCCCGCCTCGTAGTCGGCGGCGAGTCCCGCCGGGTCGGCGATCGCTGCGAGCGCGCCCTTGGAGGGGCTGGAGCGCTTGACCTCGCAGATGACCTTGACACCCTCGCCGCGCAGCGCGGCCAGCCCGTCCTTGGCCGCGGGGGCCTTCGCCGCGCGCTCCTTGAGCTCGTCGAGGCTGACGCGCGCCTGCCGCTCCGCGAGGTCGGCACGGACTCCGTCGATGATCTCGTCGAGCACACTCACGCGAGCGGCCCCCTTTCAGACGGTTGACTGTTCAGAGGTTGACCCGGGGGAAAAACCGATGGTCACTGCGATGGTATCCGGAGGAAGGCGTAGGCCTCGCATCCGGTTGACGCCGGTCCCACTACCTGGACGTTCCCCTGTTGATCAAGGATGCAGCCAGCCACCGAACGGCAGGTTCCGGACAACGCTGAAGACCAGCACCAACGTCCCCAGGGTCCACAGGTGGACCGGCCCGAGGTCGAGGCGCAGCGGCCGGCCGCGGGCCGCGCGCACCACCCATACGGTCCACAGCACGGCGAAGCCCAGATAGCCGGCGACCGCGAGGGCGTTGTCCTGGAGGGCCGCCGGGAGATCGCCGTGGATGAAGGAGTACGCGCTGCGCAGGCCGCCGCAGCCGGGGCAGTAGATGCCGGTGAAGCGGTAGAGCGGGCAGACGGGGTAGTGGCCGGGACGGTTCGGGTCCACGGTGCCGACGTAGGCGAAGGCGCCGGCGACGGCCGCGAGCAGTCCGGCGGGCACGGCGAGCCGGGACACCGCCGTGGGTGCGGCGGCCGCCGGCGTCGGGAGCGGGCTCTCGGCGTTCACGTCCAGCATTGTCCCCCCGGCACGGCCGCCACGCGCGCGTGAGGGGCGATCCGGCACCGGATCGCCCCTCGTCGGTACGCGCGGACGGCGTACGAAGGTCAGCTCTTGGTCGCGCTCGCGGCGGCCTGGCTCTGCGCCAGCGCCGCCTGGAAGTCCTTGTGCGCGTCCTTCGGCTGGCCCATGCCCATCGCGCTCATCACCCAGCCGACGACACCGCCGACGGCGACGATGCCCATACCGGCCCAGAAGCCCACGGGCTGAGCCATCACCATGAAGGCACCCGCGACGCAGAAACCGACGAAGGCGATCATGACACCGGTCCAGGCGGCCGGGGTGTGACCGTGGCTGCTGCCCGCCATTGCTTGCTCCTCAGTGCTGTTTTCGTGTCTGAGCCGGACGCTCGTGGAACATTGTCCCGCACGCGCGCGGGCGCGCCGCCCGGGGGTCGCCCATCGCGCGTCGGCTCCGGTGGTGGACCGGTCCCGGTGCGCTCCGGGCGCGGCCTACGCGCCGGTGGGGTCCTCGCCGCGGTCCAGCGCCTTCCAGAGGTCCTCCGGGCGGTCCGGGTCGGCGGCCGCGGGGGTGCGGCGCGGCTTCGGGGCGCCGGTGCGCTCGTAGCGGCCCGACATCGCGGGCCACTGGCTGCCGTAGCGCAGGGCGAGCAGGCCGGCCACGAGGAGCAGGGCGCCGCCCGCGGCCGCGGCGTAGGGCCAGGCGGTGTGGGTGAGGGCGTCCACGGTGGCCGAGGTGTCGCCGGCGGCCTGCGCGGCCTTCTCGTCGAGCGCGGAGGTGTCGGACACGCCGAGCAGGGCCGCGGCGATGGTGCCGGCACCGGAGAGCGCGAGCAGGGCCGAGACCAGCAGGCGGCCGCTCCTGCGGACGGCGAAGACGGCGACGAGCGCGGCGAGGCCCACTATGGCGAGCGCCGCGGGGACGCCGGTGACGTCGCTGCCCTTGGCGGTCAGGGAGAAGGCGCCGCCGGCCACCGTCGTGGTGCCCTCCGACCAGCGCTGCCGGGTGGAGAGCAGCGCGACGGCCGCGCCGAGCGCACCGCACAGCAGGGCAATGGCGAGACTCCGGCGGCCGGCCCGTGCGGGTCCGTCGGCTTCGGAACGGGGGTGAGGAACAGCAGTCACGTACTCCACTATCGCCCGAACCCCCCGCGAACCGTCACCCGGGGTTCACGTGAGAAGCGCCCCACTGCCCGCAAACGCCCTAGTTGCCGAGCCTGTTCGCCGTGTGGACCGCGCGGAGCACGGCGGCCGCCTTGTTGCGGCACTCCTGGTCCTCGGCGACCGGGTCGGAGTCGGCGACGATGCCGGCACCCGCCTGGACGTAGGCCGTGCCGCCGCGCAGCAGGGCCGTGCGGATGGCGATGGCGGTGTCGGAGTCGCCCGCGAAGTCGAGGTAGCCGACGCAGCCGCCGTACAACCCGCGCCGGGACGGCTCGAGTTCGTCGATGATCTGCATCGCCCGGGGCTTGGGCGCGCCGGAGAGGGTGCCGGCCGGGAAGCAGGCCGTGAGGACGTCGAAGGCGGTGCGGCCCTCGGCGACCTTGCCGGTGACGGTCGAGACGATGTGCATCACGTGCGAGTAGCGCTCCACCGACATGAAGTCGACGACCTCGACGGAGCCGGGCTCGCAGACCCGTCCCAGGTCGTTGCGGCCGAGGTCGACCAGCATCAGGTGCTCGGCGCGCTCCTTGGGGTCGGCCATCAGCTCGTCGGCGAGGGCCTGGTCCTCCTGCGGGGTCGCCCCGCGCGGCCGGGTGCCGGCGATGGGGTGCACCATGGCCTGCCCGTCCTCGACCTTCACCAGGGCTTCGGGGCTGGAGCCCACGACGTCGAAGCCGTCGAACCGGAAGAGGTACATGTACGGCGACGGGTTGGTGGCCCGCAGCACCCGGTAGACGTCCAGCGCGCTGGCCGTGCACGGCGTTTCGAAGCGCTGCGAGGGGACGACCTGGAAGGCCTCGCCCGCGCGGATGCGCTCCTTGACGTCCTCGACGGCCGCCCGGAAGTCGGGGCCGCCCCACAGGGCGGTGTACTCGGGCAGCTCGGAGGGCGGCAGCACGGCGGGCGGCTGGGCGACCGCGCGCGTGAGGTCCGCCTCCATGGCGTCGAGGCGGGCGACGGCGTCGGTGTAGGCCTCGTCGACGCCCGTGTCGAGGTCGTTGTGGTTGATCGCGTTGGCGATCAGCAGGACCGAGCCCTCCCAGTGGTCCATGACGGCGAGGTCGCTGGTGAGGAGCATGGTGAGCTCGGGCAGTTTCAGGTCGTCGCGCTCCCCCGGGCCGATCTTCTCCAGGCGGCGCACGATGTCGTAGCCGAGATAGCCCACCATGCCGCCGGTGAAGGGCGGCAGGCCCTCCTGGTGCGGGGTGTGCAGCGCCTCGATGGTGGCGCGCAGGGCGGCGAGCGGGTCGCCGTCCGTGGGGACGCCGACGGGCGGGGTGCCGAGCCAGTGCGCCTGTCCGTCGCGCGCGGTCAGGGCGGCGGCGGAGCGCACGCCCACGAACGAGTAGCGGGACCAGGAGCGGCCGTTCTCCGCGGACTCCAGCAGGAAGGTGCCGGGGCGCTCGGCGGCCAGCTTGCGGTAGAGCGCGACCGGGGTGTCGCCGTCGGCGAGGAGCTTGCGGGTGACCGGGATGACCCGGCGGTCGGTGGCCAGCTTGCGGAACGTCTCGAGGTCCATGGCGGCCGACCCTACTGATCCGCGCCGGACGGGACGGAATCGGCGTCCTTGAGGAGCACGTCGGCGTCGAAGCAGGTGCGCGCCCCGGTGTGGCAGGCGGCACCGACCTGGTCGACCTTGACCAGCACGGTGTCCGCGTCGCAGTCCAGCGCGACGGACCTGACCCACTGGAAGTGACCGGAGGTGTCGCCCTTGACCCAGTACTCCTGGCGGCTGCGCGACCAGTAGGTGCAGCGGCCGGTGGTCAGGGTGCGGTGCAGCGCCTCGTCGTCCATCCAGCCGAGCATGAGCACCTCACCGGTGTCGTACTGCTGGGCGATGGCGGGGACGAGCCCGTCGGCGCTGCGCCTGAGGCGCGCGGCGATCTCCGGGTCGAGGCTGCTGGCGGGAGGCGTGCTGGTCATGGGTGCCATTGTGCCGCGCGGCGGCGGCGGTCACGGTGGCGAGTCCACTGGGCGGACCCGGAGGGTGGTCGTAGGCTGACTGCATGTCGACTTTCGCCAAGCGTGAACGACTTCTCCTGGCCGACCTGTTGGAGGCCGCGGGCCCGGACGCCGCGACCCTCTGCGAGGGCTGGCTGACCCGTGACCTCGCCGCGCACGTGGTGGTGCGCGAGCGCCGCCCCGATGCCGCGGGCGGCATCCTGATCAAGCAGCTCGCCCCCCGTCTGGAGCGGGTGATGGCCGAGTTCGCCGCGAAGCCGTACGAGGAGCTGATCCAGCTCATCCGCACCGGCCCACCGCGCTTCTCGCCGTTCCAGCTCAAGCAGGTGGACGAGATGTCGAACACGGTGGAGTTCTACGTCCACACCGAGGACGTCCGCCGCGCGCAGTCCGACTGGACGCCGCGCGAGCTCGACACGGTCTTCCAGGACGCGCTGTGGTCCCGCCTCGAACGCTCGGCCCGGCTGATGGGCCGCAGCGCCCCCACCGGCCTCGTGCTGCGCCGCCCGGACGGCCAGACGGCGGTCGCCCACCGCGGCACCCCCGTGGTCACGGTCACCGGCGAGCCCTCGGAACTCCTCCTGTTCTCCTACGGCCGCCAGAACGCGGCCCATGTGGAGCTGGAGGGCGACAAGGACGCCGTGGCCAAGCTCCACGAGGCGAAGCAGCTGGGGATCTAGGGCGCACTCGGGCGGGGCAGCTCGGCGCGGCGCAGTGCGGGCACGGTCAGGGCGACCACGCCGCCGAGCCCGCACACGGCGCCACTGACCACGAAGACCGGGCCGGTGCCCCAGGCGCCGATCGCGGCGGCGGACAGCGGCATGCTGAGCGGGGTGAGGCCGAGGCTGACCAGGCCGGCCACGGCGGACACCCGGCCGAGGCAGGCCGGGTCGGCGTGGGTCTGCAGCAGCGCCGCGCACATGGCGCCGCTGAGGCCGGTGAGCAGCCCGATCACCAGGGCCGTGCCGACGCCCTGGGCGACCGTGGGCGCGTACGCGAGCGCGCCGACCGCCACCGACCCCGCGAGGATCGACCAGCCGGCGACCTGCCCGGCGTGCGGCAGCCGACCCCGTACGGTCAGCAGCAGCGAGGCGGCGCCCGCGCCGACGCCGAAGCCCGCGAGCACCCAGCCCATGCCGGCCGCGCCCCAGCCGCGCTCGTCGCAGAGCAGGGTCAGGCCGACGTTGAGCGGCCCGACGAAGCCGAGGTCGCCGAGGGCGATGGCCAGCATCAGCGGAGCGAGCACCCGGTGCCGGCGGATGTGGCGCAGGCCCGCCACGAGGTCCTGCCGGGCGGTCGCCTTCCGTGCGCCTGCCGTGTCGTCCGGCGGCAGCTCGCGCATCCGTACGCCGATCAGCAGCGGTACCGACACGGCGATCAGCAGCCCCGCGAGCGCGAACGCGGCCGTCGCCCCGCCCAGCGCCACCCCGAGCCCGCCGAGCGGGCCGCCGGCCACGCTCGCGAACCGGATCGCCAGGCCCCGCATGCCCTGCACGCGCGCCAGCTGGTCGCGGTGCGTCACGCGCGCGGGCAGGGCGCCCACGGCCGGCAGGAACACGGCGTCGACGGTGCCGAAGACCAGGGCGAGCAGTGCCAGGGGCCACAGGCCGGGGCCGGTCAGCAGCAGGAGTGCGGCCACCGCGAACACGGCCGCGCAGCGCACGGCGTCGCTGCCGATCACCACGCGCCGCGGCCCCAGCCGGTCGGCGATCACGCCGCCGCCCAGCATCAGAACCGCCCGCGGCAGTGCGCTCACCGTCATCACCAGGCCCGCCTGGGAGGCCGAACCGGCCTGGACGGCGGCCCAGGACAGGGCGATGTAGTAGACGTTGTCGCCGACCATCGAGAAGGTGAAGGCGGCCAGCCAGCGCAGGACGTTGGCGTCGCGGTGGGCGGGGAGCCCGGCAACGGCCGTGGGGGCGCTGCCGAGCGCGGTCTCAGACACGGAACGGGAAGCCGTAGGTGTGCACCGCGACGTGCTCGCGGCCCTCGGTGTCGCCGGCCTCCACGGCTTCGCGACCGCGCTCCTCGTAGCGGCGCACGACCGCGTACATCTCCCGGGCCAGCGCGGCCAGTTCGTCCGGGGTGAGGCGCAGCAGCCACTCGGCGGACTCGGATGCCGTGGTCCAGGCGTCGCTCCAGTGCGCGCGCTCGTCGAGGTAGCGCCGGAACATGTCGGCGCGCTGCTCGAAGAAGAGGCGGCTGGCCGCGGTGTGCGCGGCGGCCTTCTCCGGGGCGTCCCTGAAGTCCTCGTCGCGGATGCTGATCCCCTCGGTGGCGGGCTGCCACCACCGCTCGCGGCCGTCCTCGCTGCGTGCCTGCGCCTCCTCGATCAGCCCGTGCTCGGCCAGCTTGCGCAGGTGGTAGCTGACCAGCGAGACGGCCTCGTCGACCTGGTCGGCGAGCTGGGAGGCGGTCGCCGTCCGCGCGATGGTCAGAAGCCGGTACAGCTGTGCGCGCAGGGGGTGGGCGAGGGCCTTGAGCGTGCCCACGTCCTTGATGCGGCGGTCTCGCTCCTTCTCCGTCATGCGTCCGAGCCTAGATACGAAAGAAAAATTGCACAACAGATTTTGCGCAACTTCTCTTTTGCTTCTGCCCGTGAAAGAGCCCCGGCCGGTTCCGGCCGGGGCTCGGCGTCCTAGCGCACGGGGTGCCCGGCGTCCCGCAGCGCCCCCTTCACCTCGCCGATCCGCAGATCGCCGAAGTGGAAGACCGACGCCGCAAGGACCGCGTCCGCGCCCGCCGCGACGGCCGGCGGGAAGTCGGCGAGCTTTCCGGCGCCGCCCGAGGCGATCACCGGGACCGTGACGTGCTTGCGGACGGCCGCGATCATCTCCAGGTCGTAGCCGTCCTTGGTGCCGTCCGCGTCCATCGAGTTCAGGAGGATCTCGCCGGCGCCGAGTTCGGCGGCCCGGTGCGCCCACTCCACGGCGTCGATGCCGGTGCCCTGGCGGCCGCCGTGGGTGGTCACCTCGAAGGTGCCCTCGGGGGTGCGGCGCGCGTCCACCGAGAGGACCAGCACCTGCCGGCCGAAGCGCTCGGCGATCTCGCGGATCAGGTCGGGGCGGGCGATGGCCGCGGTGTTGACGCCGACCTTGTCCGCTCCGGCCCGCAGCAGCCTGTCCACGTCCTCGGCCGTGCGGACGCCGCCGCCGACGGTGAGCGGGATGAACACCTGCTCCGCGGTGCGGCGCACCACGTCGTAGGTCGTCTCGCGGTTGCCCGACGACGCGGTGATGTCCAGGAACGTCAGCTCGTCGGCGCCCTCGGCGTCGTACACCTTGGCCATCTCGACGGGGTCGCCCGCGTCACGCAGGTTCTGGAAGTTGACGCCCTTGACGACCCGGCCGTTGTCCACGTCCAGGCAGGGGATGACTCGGACCGCCAGGGTCATGAATCCACGGCTCCTTAAACCAACCAGTTGATCTAGCCTCGGAAGGCTTCCAGTTCCACTTCGACCAGGATGCGCGGGTCGACGAACCCCTCCACGACCAGCAGGGTCGAGACGGGCCGCACGGAGTCGAAGATCTCCTTGTGGGCCCGGCCCACCTCGTCGACGTCCCTGCTGTGGGTCAGATACATCCGGGTGCGGACCACGGACTCGACACCGAGCCCGAACTCGCCGATCGCGTCGAGCGCGCCGGTGAACGCCACCTTCGCCTGCTCGTACGGGTCGCCCTCGCCGTACAGCACGGTGCCCTTGAAGGACGTGGTGCCCGCCACCAGCACTCGGTCGCCCGCCGCCACGGCGCGGGCGAAACCGAAGGACTCTTCCCAGGGACTTCCGCTCTGCACCCGCCGTACGGCTTCGGACGTCATGACGACACAGCCTCCAAGGCCTCTTCCAGGGTGAACGCCTTTGCGTACAGGGCCTTCCCGACGATGGAACCCTCGACACCGAGGGGGACCAGGTCGGCGATGGCGCGCAGATCGTCCAGGGACGAGACGCCGCCGGAGGCCACCACCGGGCGGTCGGTCGCCGCGCACACGTTGCGCAGCAGCTCCAGGTTGGGGCCCTGCAGGGTGCCGTCCTTGGCGATGTCGGTGACGACGTACCGCGCGCAGCCCTCCTTGTTCAGGCGCTCCAGCGTCTCGTAGAGGTCGCCGCCGTCGCGGGTCCAGCCGCGGCCGCGCAGCGTGGTGCCGCGCACGTCCAGGCCCACCGCGATCTTGTCGCCGTGCTCGGCGATGACCTTGGCGACCCACTCCGGGGACTCCAGCGCGGCCGTGCCCAGGTTGACCCGGGTGCAGCCGGTGGCGAGGGCGGCCGCGAGCGACGCGTCGTCGCGGATGCCGCCGGACAGCTCGACCTTGATGTCCATGGCCTGCGCGACCTCGGCGATCAGCTCACGGTTGTCGCCCGTGCCGAACGCGGCGTCCAGGTCGACCAGGTGCAGCCACTCGGCGCCCGAGCGCTGCCAGGCGAGGGCGGCCTCCAGCGGCGAGCCGTAGGAGGTCTCCGTGCCGGACTCGCCGTGCACGAGGCGGACGGCCTGGCCGTCGCGGACGTCGACGGCGGGGAGGAGTTCGAGCTTGCTCACAGTGTTCCGATCCAGTTGGTGAGGAGCTGGGCTCCGGCGTCGCCGGACTTCTCGGGGTGGAACTGCGTGGCCCACAGCGCGCCGTTCTCGACGGCCGCCACGAACGGCTTGCCGTGCGTCGACCAGGTCACCTTGGGGGCGCGCATCGCCGAGTTGTGCGTCTGGAGGGTCCAGTCGTGGACGGCGTAGGAGTGCACGAAGTAGAAGCGCGCGTCCGCGTCCAGGCCGGCGAACAGCTCGGTGTCGGCGGGCGCCTCGACGGTGTTCCAGCCCATGTGGGGCACGACCTCGGCCTGCAGCGGCTCGACCGAGCCGGGCCACTCGTCGAGGCCCTCGGTCTCCACGCCGTGCTCGATACCGCGCGCGAAGAGGATCTGCATGCCGACGCAGATGCCCATGACCGGGCGGCCGCCGGACAGCCGGCGGTCCACGACCCAGTCGCCGCGCGCCTCCTTCAGGCCCTTCATGCAGGCGGCGAAGGCGCCGACGCCGGGGACCAGCAGGCCGTCGGCGTTCATGGCCCGGTCGTAGTCGCGCGTCACCTCGACGTCCGCGCCCGCGCGCGCCAGCGCGCGCTCCGCCGAGCGGATGTTGCCGAAGCCGTAGTCGAAGACGACGACCTTCTTGCGCGCGCTCAATTCCACACCTCCAGCCGCATCACACCGGCGACCAGGCACATCGCGGCACCGATCGACAGCAGCACGATCAGCTGCTTGGGCATCTGCTGCTTGGCGAAGGAGATGATGCCGCCGACCAGGAAGAGGCCGACGACGATCAGGAGGGTCGACAGACCGTTCACAGCGCGCCCTTCGTGGACGGGAGGATGCCGGCGGCGCGCGGGTCGCGCTCGCTCGCGTACCGCAGGGCTCGCGCCAGCGCCTTGAACTGGCACTCCACGATGTGGTGCGCGTTGCGCCCGTACGGCACGTGCACGTGCAGCGCGATCTGGGCCTGGGCGACGAAGGACTCCAGGATGTGGCGGGTCATCGTCGTGTCGTACTCGCCGATCATCGGCGCCATGTTCTCGGGCTCGGTGTGCACGAGGTAGGGGCGGCCGGAGAGGTCGACGGTGACCTGGGCGAGGGACTCGTCCAGCGGGACCGTGCAGTTGCCGAAGCGGTAGATCCCCACCTTGTCGCCGAGCGCCTGCTTGAAGGCGGCGCCCAGCGCGAGGGCGGTGTCCTCGATGGTGTGGTGGGAGTCGATGTGCAGGTCGCCCTCGGTCTTCACGGTGAGGTCGAACAGGCCGTGCCGGCCGAGCTGGTCGAGCATGTGGTCGTAGAAGCCGACGCCCGTCGACACCTCGACCTTGCCGCTGCCGTCGAGGTCGATCTCGACGAGCACCGAGGTCTCCTTCGTCACTCGCTCCACGCGTCCAACGCGGCTCATGCGCTCTGCTCCTTCTTCAGTTCACGTACCGCGTCGAGGAACGCGTCGTTCTCTTCGGGGGTTCCGGCGGACACCCGCAGCCACCCCGGGATGCCGTTGTCCCGGACCAGGACGCCCCGGTCGAGGATCTTCTGCCAGGTGGCGTGCGAGCCGCCCTCGTCGTCGAACCTGCCGAACTGCACGAAGTTCGCGTCGGACTCGACCACCTCGTAGCCGGCCGCGCGCAACTCGTCCACCAGCCGGTCCCGCTCCGACTTCAGCTGCTCGACGTACTTCAGCAGCGTGCCGGTGTGCTCCAGGGCGGCCAGGGCGGTCGCCTGGGTGACCGCCGAGAGGTGGTAGGGCAGCCGGACGAGCTGGACGGCGTCGACGACGGCCGGGTGCGCGGCGAGGTAGCCGAGGCGCAGGCCCGCCGCGCCGAACGCCTTCGACATCGTGCGCGAGACGACGAGATTCGGCCGGCCCTCGATCAGCGGCAGCAGCGAGTCGCCGTGGCTGAACTCGACGTAGGCCTCGTCCACGATCACCATCGACGGCTTGGCCGCCTGCGCGGCCTCGTACAGCGCGAGGACCGTCTCACGGGGAACCGCGTTGCCCGTCGGGTTGTTGGGGGTGGTGACGAAGACGACGTCCGGCTTGTTCTCGGCGATCCACCGCTCGGCCGCCGGGAGGTCGATCGTGAAGTCCTCGCCGCGCGGCCCGGAGATCCAGCCCGTGCCGGTGCCGCGCGCGATCAGCGCGTGCATCGAGTACGACGGCTCGAAGCCGATCGCCGTGCGGCCCGGTCCGCCGAAGGTCTGCAGCAACTGCTGGATGACCTCGTTGGAGCCGTTGGCGGCCCAGACGTTGGCCAGGCCGACCTCGTGGCCGGAGGTGTCCGTCAGGTACTTGGCGAGCTGGGTGCGCAGCTCCACCGCGTCCCGGTCCGGGTAGCGGTTGAGGTCGCGGGCCGCCTCGCGCACGCGCTCGGCGATCCGCTCGACCAGCGGCTCGGGCAGCGGGTAGGGGTTCTCGTTCGTGTTCAGCCGTACGGGCACGTCCAACTGTGGCGCGCCGTAGGGGGACTTGCCGCGCAGCTCGTCCCGTACGGGGAGATCGTCGATGCCTGTCACTTGCCCTCGGGTACCTTCCAGCCGAACCGTGCCTTGATCGCCGCGCCGTGCGCCGGCAGGTCCTCCGCCTCCGCCAGCGTGACCACGTGGTGCGCGACCTCGGCCAGCGCGTCCTTCGTGTAGTCGACGATGTGGATGCCGCGCAGGAAGGACTGCACGGACAGGCCCGAGGAGTGGCAGGCGCAACCGCCGGTCGGCAGCACGTGGTTGGAGCCGGCCGCGTAGTCGCCGAGGGAGACCGGCGCCCAGGGGCCGATGAAGATCGCGCCCGCGTTCTGCACGCGGTCGGCGACCGCGGTGGCGTCGGCGGTCTGGATCTCCAGGTGCTCGGCGCCGTAGGCGTCGACCACCCTGAGGCCCTCGTCGACGCCGTCGACCAGGACGATCGCGGACTGGCGGCCCGCGAGCGCGGGACGGATCCGGTCCTCGATGTGCTTGGTGGCCGCGACCTGGGGCTCCAGCTCCTTCTCGACCGCGTCGGCGAGCGCGACGGAGTCGGTGACCAGGACGGCGGCGGCGAGCGGGTCGTGCTCGGCCTGGCTGATCAGGTCGGAGGCGACGTGCACCGGGTCGGCCGTGTCGTCCGCGAGGATCGCGATCTCGGTCGGGCCGGCCTCGGCGTCGATGCCGATCTTGCCGGTGAAGTAGCGCTTGGCGGCGGCGACCCAGATGTTGCCGGGGCCGGTGACCATGTTGGCGGGCGGGCAGGACTCCGTGCCGTACGCGAACATCGCGACCGCGGTCGCGCCGCCGGCGGCGTACACCTCGTCGACGCCGAGCAGCGCGCAGGCGGCGAGGATGGTCGGGTGCGGCAGGCCGCCGAACTCGGCCTGGGCGGGCGAGGCCAGGGCGACCGACCGGACGCCGGCCTCCTGGGCGGGCACGACGTTCATGATCACGGAGGAGGGGTAGACCGAGCGGCCGCCGGGCGCGTACAGCCCGACCCGCTCGACCGGCACCCACTTCTCGGTGACGGAGCCGCCGGGCACGACCTTGGTCGTGTGGGTCGTACGGCGCTGCTCCCGGTGGACGAGGCGGGCGCGCCGGATGGACTCCTCCAGGGCCGCGCGCACGGCCGGGTCGAGCTCGTCGAGGGCCTTCGTGAGCGCCTCGGCGGGCACCCGCACCTGCTCCAGCCGCACGCCGTCGAACTTCTCGGCGAAGTCGATCAGCGCCGCGTCGCCCCGATGATGCACGGCCTCGCAGATCGGACGCACCTTCTCCAGGGCGGCCTGAACGTCGAAGTCGGCTCGGGGCAGCAGGTCGCGCAGGGCGGGGCCCTCGGGAAGGGCGTCGCCGCGCAGATCGATTCGGGAGATCACGTACCCAATTCTCTCAGACCCGGGTCAGGCGCCGTTCGCGCGTATCAATGGCTGATACAGAACCCGCGCGGAACCCGGAAGATCGTCTTCACGTCCTGTGCTTCGGAGGTTACCCAGCGGGCATGAACGGTTGTGCGAACACACGACTGGAGGAGCGGGGAGCGGTGACTGAGGGGGCCGGCCTGCGCGCCGGAGACCTGCCGGACGACCTGACCGCGGCGGAGGCCGGCATGTGGCAGGCCTTCCGCAACGGCAGCGTGTACGACCTGACCAGCGGGGACGCGGCCGTGGACGACCCGCACGGCGGGCACCCCTGGGGAGCCGGGCGGACGGTGCGGGCGCGCATCGTGTGCTGGCTGCTGCTCGACGGCCCGCCCGCGCTCGCCGGCCGGGTCTCCTCCCTGAAGCTGCGCGGGGTGCGGATCGACGGCAGCCTCGACCTGGCCGGCGGCACGGTGGTGCCGTACGTCGAGATGCGCGGCTGCCGCTTCGAGCGGGACGTCCTGCTGCCGGAGGCCCGCTTCACGACCGTGCGCCTGGTGAACTGCTCGGTGCCCCGCCTGGAGGCGGCCCGGCTGCACACGGAGGGCGATCTGCACCTCCCGCGCTGCCGCTTCCTGGGCGGCATCCGGCTGACCGACGCGCACATCGGCACGGACCTGCTGCTCAACCAGGCGATCGTGCACCGCGACCGCAGCGACCGCTCCGTCGCCGCCGACGGCATGACCGTGGGCCAGGACCTCCAGGCCGAGCTGCTGGAGTCGCACGGCGAACTCAGCCTGCGCAGCGCCAAGATCGGCGTGTCGCTGAGCCTGCGCGGCGCCCGGCTGGCCAACCCGTACGGCCGGCTCGCGCTGAACGCGCCCCAGCTGACCGTGGGCCGCACGCTGTACCTGACCCCGGCGGGCGTCGGCGCCTCCATGGTGAGCGGCGCGACACCCGCGCGCGGGACGCGGATCCAGCGGTTCGAGTGCCAGGGCGGGGTGCGCCTGGACGACGGACGGTTCGGGGACGCGGTGGACTTCGGGCGGGCCCGGTTCGCCTTCACCGACGACCAGGAGCTGTCCATGCGCCGGGTGCAGACGCCCGAGCTGCGCTTCCTCGGCGAGCGTCCGCAGCGCGGCAAGGTCACCCTGTCGGGCGCGCGCGTCGGCAACCTGGTCGACCGGGCGAGCGCCTGGCCGGGCCCGGGCAACCTCCACATGGGCGGCTTCACCTACGAGAACCTGGTGCCGCAGGGTCCCTTCCCGCTGACCGAGCGGCTCGAGTGGGTGGCCGCGGCGACCGCCGAGTACAACCCGGAGCCGTACGAGCGCCTCGCCTCCGTGCTGCGCAACGGCGGCGAGGACGAGGATGCCCGCGAGGTGCTGCTGGCCAAGCAGCGCCGGCGCCGCGAGAGCCTGCCGCCGGCCGCCAAGCTCTGGGGCTATGCACAGGACTGGACCGTCGCCTACGGCTACCGGCCCGGGCGGGCCGCGGTCTGGATGGCGCTGCTGTGGGCGGCGGGCTCGCTGGCCTTCGCGCACGCCAGCCATCCGCCGGTGCAGCCGGGGCAGCATCCGCCGTGGAATCCGGCCCTGTTCGCGCTGGACCTGCTGCTCCCGGTCATCGACCTGGGCCAGGCCGGCCAGTGGCAGCTCAGCGGCGGCTGGCAGTGGCTGGCCGCGGCGCTGGTCCTGCTGGGCTGGATCCTGGCCACCACGGTGACGGCGGGGGCCACGCGCCTGCTGCGCCGGAATTGAGCCGACCCGTTCCCTGGGGCCACAGATGTGAAACAGTAGTTGAACAGTTAACCTTTACTCTGTCTTGACCGATTCGCGTACAACTTTCCGCGGATTACGCATTGCCGCTGGCGCATGCGTGACCTGCGGTCTTTCAATGGTCGTCACCATGGCACTGCTGCACCCCTTCAACCGCACGGCCCGCACCACCCGGGCCCTGCAGCCCCTCGACGGCGCCCCGCTGCCCGCCGACGACGAGGTGCTGCTCGACGCTCCCGACGACCGCCTCGGCCACGCGCTGGTCGCGGCCGCGCGCGGCGAGCACGGTCCCGCGGCCGCCCTGCTGGCCGGCACCCGCGGATCCGCCGACTGGGAGATGCGCGACCGGAACGCCAGACGGCTGGCGGCCTTCGCCCGCTCGCGCCCCGAATGGCTGCAGCGGTGGACGGCCGCCGACCCGCACGACCCGGACCTGCTCCTCGTCCGGGCCCAGCTCGAGGTGGACCGCGCCTGGGACTCCCCGGCCCGCGCGGAGCTGCTGCGCGAGGTCAGCCCGCTGATCACGGCGGCCGCGCGCGGCGACGACCGCGACCCGGTGCCGTGGCGGATCGCGCTGGACCACGCGCGCGGCACCCGGGCCGGCCACAAGTACTTCGGCGAGCTCTGGGAGGCGGCGCTGCGCCGCGCCCCGCACCACTACGGCTGCCATGTGGCGGCCCTGCGCTATCTGTCGGAGTCCTGGCAGGGCTCGCACAGCGAGTGCTTCGACTTCGCCGACCTGGCCGCGCAGGACGCGCTGCCCGACTCCCTGATCCAGGCGCTGCCCTCAAGGGCGGCCCTGGCCTGCCTCACCGACGGCGACGGCTCCGGCTCCGGCTCGGTGCCGCGCGCCCGGCTGCACGCGGCGGCCGACCGGGCGATCGCGCTCTCGGCCCGCTTCCCGGTGGCCGATCCCTGGCCGTCCCCGATCCGCAACAAGCTGATGTACGTCCTCTTCCGGCTGGAGCGCTGGCAGGAGGCCCTCACCGAGGCCCACCGGATCGGCCCCTGCGCCACGTCGTTCCCCTGGGACCGCCTGTCGGACGACCCGCTGGCGCACTTCCTCCGTGTGCGGGGCGAGATCCGCGCCCGTGCGGCGGGCGCTCCGCCCCCGTCCGGACATCCACGAAGTGAACGTGGCGGACGCGCCGCCTCCGGCGACCACTAGGCTTTTGCGCCGTGACCATCGTCCGTCTCCCGCTCTTCCCCCTGAACTCGGTGTTGTTCCCGGGGCTGGTGCTGCCGCTGAACGTTTTCGAGGAGCGCTATCGCGCCATGATGCGCGAGTTGCTCAAGGCTCCCGAGGACGAGCCGCGCCGGTTCGCCGTCGTGGCGATCCGCGACGGCCACGAGGTGGCGCCCAGCGCCCCCGGCATGCCCGACCCCACGGCGCTGCCCGACCGCGGCCCCGCGGCCGGCTTCGGGCCCGACCCGGCGAAGTCGTTCCACGCGACGGGCTGCGTGGCGGACGCGGCGACCATCCGTGAGCGCGCGGACGGCACCTTCGAGGTGTTGGCCACCGGCACCACCCGGGTGCGCCTGGTGTCCGTGGACGCCTCGGGCCCGTTCCTCACGGCCGAGCTGGAGGAACTCACCGAGGACCCGGGCGAGGAGGCGGGCGCGCTCGCCGAGGGCGTGCTGCGCGCCTTCCGCCAGTACCAGAAGCGCCTGGCGGGCGCGCGCGAGCGCTCGCTGTCGACCGGCGCCGAACTGCCGGACGAGCCGTCCGTGGTCTCGTACCTGGTCGCGGCGGCGATGATGCTCGACACCCCGACCAAGCAGCGCCTGCTCCAGGCCCCGGACACCGCGTCCCGGCTGCGCGACGAGCTGAAACTCCTTCGCACCGAGACCGCGATCATCCGTAGCCTGCCGTCACTGCCGGCGTCGGAGCTGACGCGCGGCCGGACGAGCCTCAACTAGGGTCTGTCGTCTGGACCAGGACGGCTGAGAGAGACTGCGCTTACGAGCCGACCCGAGCGGTACACCGCGACGCCGGCATGATCAAAACGACAGGCCCTAGGGGAACCGCGGCATGGCGAAGAAGCAGAAGAAGCAGCAGTCGGGCGGCACCCCCGCGACGGTGGCCCTGACGGCCGCCGGCACCGCGTACACGGTCCACTCCTACGACCACGATCCCTCCCACCCCTCCTACGGCGAGGAGGCCGCGGAGGCGATGGGCGTCTCGCCGGACCGCGTCTTCAAGACCCTGGTGGCGGACGTCGACGGCACCCTTACGGTCGCCGTGGTCCCGGTCGCGGGCCAGCTCGACCTGAAGGCGCTGGCCTCGGCGGTGGGCGGCAAGCGTGCCGCCATGGCGGACCCGTCCCTCGCCGAACGCACCACGGGCTACGTCCGCGGCGGCATCTCCCCCCTGGGCCAGCGCAAGAGGCTCCCCACGGTCCTGGACGCCTCGGCCTCGGCCCACGCCACCATCTGCGTCTCGGCGGGCCGCCGCGGCGTGGAGGTCGAGCTCTCCCCGGAGGACCTCGCCGAGCTCACCGAAGCGGTCGTGGCCCCCATCGGCCGTGCGTGACCCTCGACGGCAGCCGCTCCCTCGGTTAATTACGAGGGACATGTCGAAGAAAACCAGGAAGCGCAAGTGGCGCACCAAGAAGGGCCGCTCGAACCACGGCCATCGTCCGGCGTGATGCCCTGACCCCTCGAACGCCGGTCCGCACCGGTCCGACCGTCCGGCGTTCGAGGACGAGGCCGTCCAGGCCGGGCCGAAACGGGGCCGCGCCGCGCGCTAGCGCAACGGCGCCCCGTAGGGATCCTTCGCGCCCTGT
This sequence comes from Streptomyces sp. NPDC057616, assembly GCF_042800575.1. Taxonomy (NCBI): domain Bacteria; kingdom Bacillati; phylum Actinomycetota; class Actinomycetes; order Kitasatosporales; family Streptomycetaceae; genus Streptomyces; species Streptomyces sp. NPDC057616. Next base: position 25,203 of record NZ_JBHVGU010000057.1, on the reverse strand, counting down.
TCCTGGTACGACTCCGGGTCCCGCGGCCCGAACAGCGCCATCAGTCCCAGATGCACCACCAGCGCGGCCAGCGGCCACGCCAGCAACGCCCCCTTCGCCCCCATCTTCAGCGGCGCGGAGAAGACGACGCCCTTGCCCACGGCCTTCGCATGGGCGATCACGTCCTGCGTGGGCCCGAGCCACACGCCGACCTTCCAGGCCAGCAGCGAGCCGAGCAAGCCGCCGATCCCGAGGGCCACCACCAGCGGCACGCCGCCGCGCCGCCGCAGCAGGAAGACGGCCAGCGCGCTCACCACGCCGAAGCCCACCGCAAGCAGCGTGAACGTTCCGTCGACCCCGATCGCCTGCTCGCCCTCGCTGTCGGAGAGATAGACGACCCAGTTCTTGTCGACCACGTCCGCGACGAGCGGCACGTGCGGCGCCAGCCACCACCACAGGACACCGAGCAACGCCCCGGCGAGCGCAACGGCCACCGTGACCACGGCGGCCTCCCGCACTTCGGTCTTCATTCCGGGCCCGTCCTGTCCGTACGTGCCGTGCCAGACGGCGTCATGGGGCGCGGGCGCCACATGCCCGGCAGCCGGCGGCTGCCACGAGTTCTGCGAGGACTGTTCATGCGGCGGTGGAGGCGGAGTCAACGGTGCGGTCACACTGCCATCGTGCCAGGCCCGCCTGTGCGGCGCGTCACCGGACGGCCGCCCGGCGGTAGGCCCAGGTGGCGACGGCCAGCGAGACGACTCCGACCGCCCCGCAGACCGCGAGGTCACCGAGGACGAAGGCCCAGTCCGGATGCCCCGAGAAGGTCCGCGCGAAGGCCTCGACACCGTACGTCGACGGCAGCAGGTCCCGGGCGAAGCGCACCGCCTCGGGCATCCGATCGGCGGGCAGCACCCCGAGCAGCAGCGCGGCGGACATGCCCAACTGGCCGAGCAGTGTGGCCAGCTCGGGCCGCGGCGCCAGCAGGCCCAGCGCCGCGCCCAGCCCGGACAGGGCGGCGCCGGCCAGCGGGATCACCGCGGCGAGCACCCACAGATGCGCCATCGGCAGCCCGAACAGCACGCATCCGAACACCGCCGTGATCACGGTCCCGGGCACCGTGAACGAGGCGTACGCGCCCGCGGCCCCGAGCACCACGGCCGCGGGCGGCACCGGCAGCGTCGCGTAGTGGTCGAGTCCGCCGCTGGCCCGCAGCTGCCCGAAGTACTGGGCGAGCAGGTTCAGCGCGACGAACGCCACCACCAGCACCGCGGAGCCGGCCACCACCGACTCGGCCTCGCCCCCGCCGGTCACCACCCCGCGCATCAGGACCATGATCCCGATCGACTGGAAGGTCGCCACGAACAGCAGCGGGATACGGGCCACCCGCGCGCGGGACAGCTGCGCCCGGTACACGGCGGCGAGGGACGGCCACATCCGCGCCCGCGGCCCGAGCTCGGCCGCGCCGCGGCCGGCCTCCTCCACGGCCAGGGCACTGCCCGGCAGGACATCGGCGGGTACGACACTCACGTCGCGCTGCTCCCCTTCCGGCTCGGGCTCACTGAGGCGGCTGTGCGCAGTCCGCGTAGAGACCATACGAACATGACGGCCCGCGTGCTCATGACGTGACTCATGCCTTCACCAAACCCTGCTGCGCGGCGCCGCCCAGCGCCAGGTACACGTCCTCGAGGCTGGGCGTGGCCAGGGTGAAGTCGTCGAGCGCCGCGAAGGCGCTGCCGCCGGTGACGGTGGCGACCACCGCGCGGGCCTCCTCCGGGACGAGCCGCAGCGTCCAGCGGCGCCCGGACTCCACGGCCCGCCCGCGCAGCGCCGCGACCTCGGGCACGTGCAGCGGCGCCGCCTCGCGCCACACCAGCTCGACCCGCACCTCCCCGGCGACCTGCTCCTTGAGCCCGGCGGGGGTGTCGCAGGCGATCACCCGCCCCTGGTCGAGCACGGCGACCCGGTCGAGGACCGTCTCGGCCTCGATGACGTTGTGGGTGACCAGCAGCACCGTCGTCCCGCGCTCGGCGCGGCGCCGGTCCACGGCCGCCCAGACGGCCCGCCGGGCCACCGGATCCATCCCGGTGGTCGGCTCGTCGAGCACCAGCAGCGGCCGCTCCCCGACCAGCGCGGCGGCGAAGCACGCGAGCCGCCGCTGCCCACCGGACAGCTTCTTCAGCGGGCGCCCGGCGATCGCCGTGAGCCCCAGTTCCTCCAGGACGGCGTCCCGCTCGGCCCGCGCCACGCGCGTCTCCAGGCCGCGCAGCCTCCCGGTCGTCTCGGCGGCCAGCGACACGGTCAGCTCGTCCAGCGCGCTCGACTCCTGCCCCAGGTAGGCGAGGATCCGCGCGGCCCGCTCCGGGTGGCGCACGATGTCGTGCCCGAGGATCTCCACGCGCCCGGCGTCGGGCCGCATCAGCCCGGTCAGCTGGCGCACGAGGGTGGACTTGCCCGCGCCGTTCGGCCCCAGCAGCCCGAAGATCTCACCGCGGCGGATGTCGAGGTGCACGTCGTCGGTGGCGCGTACGGCGGGAGCGGCCGGGGTGCCCCGCCGTCCTCGTACCGCCGGATAGGTCTTGGTCAGTCCGCGCACCGCGCACACGACATCACCACGGTGCCGAAGTGCCTGTGTCGCGCGCGTACCCACAAACGACGAGGGTACGGGGTCCGGAACCCCCCTCCGCCCTCGGGTTGGTCCATAACGGCAAATGCGCCGGTAAAAGACCTACTCCCCCGCGGGCGCGTGCTCCGCGGCCGTCCGCACGTCGATCTCGCGCCAGAAACCGGCCCGGATCGCGTACCGGTCGTGCTCGTCGATCTGGTCGTCCTTGTGGGCGAGCAGCCCGAAGCGGGCGGCGTAGCGCAGCAGTTCCCCGTCGATGCGGTGCGGGACACGGGGGTACATCGTGGACAGCTTCTGCAGATGGCTCTGGTCGCCCAGGCGCTCCATCCAGCGGCGCGCGAACACCTGCCCGACCTCGTAGGGATCGCCGCCGACCGTGGTGATGTCCTCCTCGCGGTCGGCCCAGCGCTGCTCGGCCGTGGTCAGCTGCGCGAGCGTCGGCATCGAGGCGGCGTCGGCCGGCTCCGCGGGCGGGCGGTCCACCCAGCCCTTGTCGGAGGACCAGCGCAGGGTCGCGGTCGGCGGGTGCGGGGCGGGCTGCACCCCGGGGGCGCGCAGCGCGGCCAGGTCCTTGGGGGTGGGCACGCCCTTGGCGGAGGACACCCGCTCCTGCGTGCCGTTCCCGGTGGCGGCCGCGGCGGGGGCGTGCTCGGTCTCCTCGGCGCCACGCTCGGGCGCCGGGGCGAGCGAGGTGTCCGGCAGCGGGGCGGAGAGGATGGCGGCGATCTCGGGCCGCGGCACGGGCGGCGGCGCACAGACCCCGCCGAGCTCCTTGGCCCGTACGGCCTTGGTGATCCAGGTGCGGTCCAGCACGCGCCGCTCGTCGGCCTCGGCGACCAGGTCCTCGGACTGGTTGTAGTCGCCGTCGGCGGCCTGGACGGCCCACAGGTGGACGGCGACGCCGTGCTCCTTGGCGGCCATCATGCCCGGCAGCAGGTCGCCGTCGCCGGTGACCAGGACGATGTCGGAACAGGCGCGGTTGCGGGCCAGCTCGGTGAGTTCGGCGTGCATGGCGGCGTCCACGCCCTTCTGGGCCCAGCGTCCGTCGCTGCGGGTCAGGGCGCCGAGCCGGACGGTGACCCGGGGCATCACGCGCAGCCTGCGGTGCTCGGGCTGGGGGACGCGGTCGGGGGCGCCGTCGAACCAGTAGATGCGCAGCAGCGGCCGTTCCGTTTCGGACTCGGCGCGTTCGCGCAGCGCCTGGATGAGGGCGGTGTGGTCGACGGAGATCCGCGAACGCGAGGGCTCCCCCGCGAGGAGACTGGCAGCGGCCCCCAGCAGATACCCGGCGTCGACAAGGACGATGCAGCGGTCCACGCGATCCACCCTCTTTCCGGGAGGTTTGCTTCGGGCTTCCTTCGAGTCTGCCCGACGGCGCGGGGCTTAACGGCCCGAACTCGATCTTCGGCGTGGCGTTTCGGGTCCCGAGCTGCACCCTCGCGCTCCGACAAGCCCTGTCACGGACGGTAATTATCCGAAATGCGCTCCTTGTCAGCCTATGTGAATCTGATCCCGGTCCTGGCCCCCAGATCCCCCACAGGAGGTAGATCACCATGGCCAAGAACAAGAAACAGAACCGTAAGCAGCCGCAGTCCGAGCGCGGGCAGCAGCAGGCCCAGCAGCCCTCGATGGAGGCGCAGGCCGAGCAGCGTCCCCTGCAGGTCACCCCGAGTGACATGCCGCGCAAGGGCCGGCAGAAGAGCTTCGGTCACAACTGACGGTTGTGTAAAGGGTTGTTGAGACCCGGGCACGGCCGAGGGGCGCCCCCTGTGACAGGGTGCGCCCCTCGCGTGTGTGCCGTTGCTCAGCCCGCCAGGCAGGAGGGGCCGAGCAGCACCTTCAGATCGCCGAACAGTGCCGGGTCGGGCTTGACCCGGTGCCGGTCCAGGCGCAGCACCGTCGTCCTGGTCGGGCCCTGGAGCTTGATCCGGACCTCGCTGTCGCCCTTGTGGTGAGAGAGGATCTCGCCGAGGCGGCTGACCATCGGCGGGGTGACCCGGGTGGCCGGGATGGTGAGGATCACGGGCGCGTTGGTGCCCGCGTTCGACAGGTCGGGGACCTGGAGCTCCATCGCCACCAGCCGGGGCACGTCCTCCCGCTTGTCGAGGCGTCCCTTCACGAACACCACGGCGTCCTCGACGAGTTGGGTCGACACCAGCTGGTAGGTCGCCGGGAAGAACATGCACTCGATGGAGCCGGCGAGGTCCTCGACCGTGGCGATCGCCCAGGCGTTGCCCTGCTTGGTCATCTTGCGCTGGAGGCCCGAGATGATGCCGCCGATGGTGACGACCGCGCCGTCGGAGTGCTCGCCTCCGGTGAGCTGGGCGATGCCCGCGTCGGCCTTGTCCGACAGCACGTGCTCCAGGCCGAAGAGCGGGTGGTCGGAGACGTAGAGACCGAGCATCTCCCGCTCCTGGGCGAGCAGATAGGTCTTGTCCCACTCCTCGTCGGTGAACTGGACGTCGAGGCCGAAGCCCGGCTCGCTGGACTCCTCCTCGCCCATCCCGCCGAAGAGGTCGAACTGGCCCTCGGCCTCCTTGCGCTTGACCGCGACCACGTTGTCGATCATCGGCTCGTAGTGCGCGGTGAGGCCCTTGCGGGTGTGGCCCATGGTGTCGAACGCGCCCGCCTTGATCAGCGACTCCGTGGTGCGCTTGTTGCAGGCGGCCGCGTCGATCTTGTCGAGGTAGTCGGGGAAGGAGGCGTACTTGCCCTTCGCCTTGCGGCTCTTGATGATCGACTCGACCACGTTCGTGCCGACGTTGCGCACGGCCTCCAGGCCGAACAGGATCACGTCGTCGCCCTGGGCGGCGAAGTTGTGCACCGACTCGTTCACGTTCGGCGGGAGCACCTTGATGCCCATGCGGCGGCACTCGTTGAGGTAGACGGCCGACTTGTCCTTGTCGTCCTTCACCGAGGTCAGCAGCGCCGCCATGTACTCGGCGGGGTGGTTGGCCTTCAGATACGCCGTCCAGTACGACACCAGTCCGTACGCGGCGGAGTGCGCCTTGTTGAAGGCGTAGCCGGCGAAGGGGACCAGCACGTCCCACAGGGCCTGGATCGCCTCGTCGCTGTAGCCGTTCTTGCGGGCGCCGGCCTGGAAGATGGTGAAGTTCTTGGCCAGTTCGTCGGGCTTCTTCTTGCCCATGACGCGGCGCAGGATGTCGGCCTCGCCGAGCGAGTAGCCGGCGATGATCTGGGCGGCCTTCTGCACCTGCTCCTGGTAGACGATCAGGCCGTAGGTGACCGCCAGGACCTCCTCGAGCGGCTCCTCCAGTTCCTTGTGGATCGGGGTGATCTCCTGGAGCTTGTTCTTGCGCAGCGCGTAGTTGGTGTGCGAGTCCATGCCCATCGGGCCCGGACGATAGAGCGCCGACACGGCGGAGATGTCTTCGAAGTTGTCGGGCTTCATCAGGCGCAGCAGGGAGCGCATGGGGCCGCCGTCGAACTGGAAGACGCCGAGGGTGTCGCCGCGCTGGAGCAGTTCGAAGGTCGTCGGGTCGTCCAGCGGGAGGCTCAGCAGCTCCAGGTCGATGCCCTTGTTGGACTTCACCATCTTCACGGCGTCGTCCATGATCGTCAGGTTGCGCAGGCCGAGGAAGTCCATCTTCAGCAGGCCGAGCGACTCGCAGCTCGGGTAGTCCCACTGCGTGATGGTCACGCCGTCGGTGTGCCGGACCCAGACGGGCACGTGCTCGGTGATGGTCTCGCTCGACATGATCACGCCGGCGGCGTGCACACCCATCTGCCGGACCAGGCCCTCGACGCCCTTGGCGGTGTCGATGACCTTCTTCACGTCCGGCTCGTTCTCGTACATCCCCCGGATCTCGCCCGCCTCGTTGTAGCGCGGGTGCGAGGGGTTGGTGATGCCGTCCAGGTCGATGCCCTTGCCGAGGACGTCGGCGGGCATGGCCTTGGTGAGCCGGTCGCCCATCGCGTACGGGTAGCCCAGCACGCGCGCGGAGTCCTTGATCGCGTTCTTGGCCTTGATCTTGCCGTAGGTGCCGATCATGGCGACCTTGTCGGCGCCGTACTTCTCCGTCACGTACCTGATGACCTCGACGCGCCTGCGCTCGTCGAAGTCGATGTCGACGTCGGGCATCGAGATGCGCTCGGGGTTGAGGAACCGCTCGAAGATCAGGCCGTGCGGGATCGGGTCGAGGTCGGTGATGCCCATGGCGTAGGCGACGATCGAGCCGGCCGCGGAGCCTCGGCCGGGGCCGACCGCGATGCCGTTGTTCTTGGCCCACATGATGAAGTCGGCGACCACGAGGAAGTAGCCGGGGAAGCCCATCGAGATGATGACGTCCATCTCGTACTCGGCCTGCTTCTGGCGGTCCTCGGGGATGCCGCCGGGGAAGCGGCGCTCCATGCCGCGGCGGACCTCCTCCTTGAACCAGGTGACCTCGGTGTAGCCCTCGGGGATGTCGAACTTCGGCATCAGGTCGCGCTTCTCGAACATGCCGGCGGTGTCGACCATCTCGGCGATGAGCAGCGTGTTGCGGCAGCCCTCCTGCCAGGCGTCCGAGGAGTCGATGGCGTACATCTCGTCCGTGGACTTCAGGTAGTAGCCGGTGCCGTCGAACTTGAAACGGTCCGGGTCGGAGAGGTTCTTGCCGGTCTGGATGCACAGCAGGGCGTCGTGGGCGGTCGCCTCGTGCGCGTACGTGTAGTGCGAGTCGTTGGTGACCAGGGGCGGGATGCCGAGCTTCCTTCCGATGTCCAGCAGACCCTCGCGGACCCGGTGCTCGATGTCGATGCCGTGGTCCATCAGCTCCAGGAAGTAGCGGTCCTTGCCGAAGATGTCCTGGTAGTCGGCGGCCGACTTCAGGGCCTCGTCGAACTGGCCGAGGCGCAGCCGGGTCTGGACCTCGCCCGAGGGGCAGCCGGTGGAGGCGACGATCCCCTCGGACCACTGGGAGATCGTCTCCTTGTCCATCCGGGGCCACTTCTGCAGCCAGCCCTCGGCGTACGCGTCGGAGGAGAGCCGGAAGATGTTGTGCAGGCCCGTCCGGTTCGTGGCCCACATCGTCTTGTGGGTGTAGCCGCCGGAGCCGGAGACGTCGTCGCGCTTCTGGTGCGGCTGGCCCCACTGGATCTTGCGCTTGTTGCGCCGCGACTCGGGCGCGACGTACGCCTCGATCCCGATGATCGGGGTGATTCCGGCCTTCTGGGCGGAATGGAAGAAGTCGTACGCCCCGTGGAGGTTGCCGTGGTCCGACATGGCGATGTGCGTCATCCCCATCTCGTTGCACGCGTTGAACATGTCCTTGAGCCGCGCGGCACCGTCCAGCAGCGAGTACTGGGTGTGGACGTGCAGGTGCGTGAACGGCGGCTTTGACACGGTGTGGCCTCCATGGCAAACGGTCGGTGACAGGCGGTCGGACAGTTCTGGGGTCAGCGTCGAAGTCTATGCCTCGGCACTGACACTCCGAGGGCTCCCCCGCGTACCTTCACAGCGAGGATCTCGGGCACTTCCGCGGGTCCTCACCCGTTGGAATCGACGAAACGCCGTCGTACACGTCCAGGCACCAGGAGGCACCCCGCGATGTCGGTACCCCAGCTCAACGACGAGCAGCGCGGCGAGGAGATCCTCGCCGTCTTCGACACCGCCTTCGGCGAACTCCTGGCCGCGGATCCGGCCGCGTTCCGGGTGAAGTTCCGGAAGATGGCGGCCTCGGCGTTCGCGTTCTACCGGGGCACGGCGTGCCTCTTCTACCACGACCTGGCGGCCGAGAAGCGGGGCGGTCCGTACCTGGACGAGCGCACCTCGCGCGTGTGGATCCACGGCGACCTGCACGCGGAGAACTTCGGCACGTACATGGACTCAAACGGCCGGCTGATCTTCAACGTCAACGACTTCGACGAGGCCTACGTCGGCCCGTTCACCTGGGACCTCAGGCGCTTCTCCGCCTCCGTCGCGCTGATCGGGTACGCCAAGGCGCTCAGCGACGAACAGATCACCGAGCTGGTGCGGGTGTACGCGGGCGCGTACCGCGAGCGGATCCACGCCCTGGCGTCCGGCGCGAAGAGCGACGAGGTGCCGCCGTTCACGCTGGACACCGCCGAGGGCCCGCTGCTCGGCGCCCTGCGCGCGGCCCGCTCTCTGACCCGCTTCGAGCTGCTGGACTCGATGACGGAGATCCGCGACTTCGAGCGCCGCTTCGCCCCCGGCGGCGGCTCGATCGAGCTGGACGCGGCGACCCGGTACAAGGTCCTGGCGGCCTTCGACGGCTATCTGGAGACGCTGCCGGACGCGTCGCTGGCCCGCCCCGACTCCTACCGCGTGAAGGACGTGGTGGGCCGCCGCGGCATCGGCATCGGCTCGGCCGGCCTGCCGTCGTACAACATCCTGCTCGAGGGCCACAGCGACGCCCTGGAGAACGACGTGGTGATCTACATCAAGCAGGCCCAGACCCCGGCCGTCTCCCGGCACATCACCGACCCGGCGATCCGCGACTACTTCCAGCACGAGGGCCACCGCACGGTGATCTCGCAGCGCGCCCTGCAGGCGCACGCCGACCCGTGGCTGGGCTGGACCGAGCTGGACGGCGCGGGCCAGCTGGTCGCCGAGGTCTCGCCGTACGCGGTCGACCTGGACTGGGGCGACATCGACGACCCGGAGGAGATCGCCGCCGTCGTCGCCGACCTCGGCCGGGCCACGGCCACCATGCACGCGGCCGCGGACGACACCTCCGGCGAGTCGCTGGTGCCCTTCTCCACCGAGCGCGCCATCGACGCGGCGATCGCCGCCGACGAGGACGGCTTCGCGGACCTGCTGACCGACTTCGCGCACGCCTACGGCGCACGCGCGCGTGCCGACCACCAGATCTTCGTCGACCTGTTCCGCAACGGCCGGATTCCGGGTCTGTGACGTTCCGTGCTCTCACAGGGACCTTTTAGGGGTCCCTTACCGGAGCGCATGACAGACTCTTCCTCGCTATGGACATATCCGGGATCCGACTCAGAGCGCTTCGCGCGGCGCTGTTCACGGCACTCGTCGTGACGCTCAGCACCGCGTCGCACGTGCTGCTGTCGCAGGTCCCGTTGCCGCTGAACACGGTGGCCGCGGTCGCCGCCGCCGTGTTCGCGGTCTCCTTCGCCCTGGCCGGCCGCGAGCGCGGCTTCGGCCCGATCGCCGCCCTGCTGATCCCGCTGGAGCTGGCCGCGGACACGGTCTTCACCACCGGCCAGCACGTCTGCTACGGCCCCTCGGGCGGGCCCGTGACCGGACCGCTGCGCTCCGTCGGCTGGAACCTGCTGTGCGGCACCGGCACCCAGGTCGGCACCCCGCTGACCCGGGTGACCGAGAGCACCGGCACCGACCGCATCGCTGCGCTGCTCGCCCACGCGGACCCGGCCACCGCCTGGCTGCTGCTCGGCGCGCACATCGGGGTCGGCCTGCTCGCCGCCGCCTGGCTGCGCCGTGGCGAGCGCGCCCTGACCCAGCTGCTGCGGGCGGCCGCCGCGACGACGTTCCGGCCGCTGCTGCTCGCGGTCGCCGCGGTCGCCGTGCGGCCGGCCACCGCGGTCCGGCGCCTCGGGCGCACCGGCCCGCCCGTGGCCCTCGTCCGCGACCGGCTCCTCGTGCACTCCCTGGGACGGCGTGGACCGCCGTGCTCGGTCGCCCTGGTCTGAGCGGCCTCTTCCGGTCGCCCGGCCGGCCCCACTGAGCACGACCAGTCCCCCACACGTATTCCGCGCAGCACCTCTGCGCGTCCCACATGGAGAAGACCAACATGAGCAAGCGGAACAGCCAGGCCTCGAAGTCGGCGGCCCGGGAGCGCCTGCGCCAGGAGCGCGAGCGCCAGGCCAAGCGGGCCAAGGCCAAGCGGCAGGGCATCGTGGCCGGTTCGGTCGTCCTCGTCCTGGCGGCGGCCGGCGGCATAGGTTACGCCGTCGTCCAGGGCAACAAGCCCAGCCACTGGGAGGCCGCGAAGGACGCGAAGGTCGTCGCGCCGGCCAACACCACGGGCAAGAACGGCACGACGGTCGTCATCGGCAAGGCGAGCGCCAAGAAGACCCTGAAGGTCTACGAGGACCCGCGCTGCCCGGTCTGCGCCCAGTTCGAGCAGACGGTCGGCGCGACCTTCAAGAAGGACCTCGACGCCGGCAAGTACAAGTTCCAGTACGTGGGCGCCACGTTCATCGACAGCCACGACAACGGCGAGGGCTCCAAGAACGCGCTGAGCGCCCTCGGCGCCGCGCTGAACGTCAGCGACGACGCGTTCCTCCAGTACAAGACCGCGCTGTACTCGGCGAAGTGGCACCCGGACGAGACGCAGGACAAGTTCAAGGACGACGCCTACCTCATCAAGGTCGCCAACACCGTCCCCGCGCTGAAGAACAACGCCCAGTTCCAGAACGCCGTCAAGAAGGGCACCTACGACGCCTGGGCGATGGCCATGTCGAAGACCTTCGACGACAACAAGGACGGCGTCACCGGCACCCCGGGCTTCGTCATGGACGGCAAGCAGCTCAACAACGGCAGCCCGCTGCTGACCGTGGCCGATTTCAACAAGGTCGTCGGCGCGGCCCTCAAGGCCTGATCCACGGCCGGGATTTCCGGAAAGCCCTTACCCCACCTGGGAATTCCGGCCCTCGCGTGAAGAGCGGGCGAACTTTCCGTGTTCGCCCGCTCCCGCGCATACCAGCCAGTAACCTAATCGCCCGTGACCAGTCGATACAGATCGTCCGAGGCGACTCAGAGCCTCAACTCGCTTACGCCCCGCCGCCGTACGGTCGTCAAGGCCGCGGCGGCGACTGCTGTCCTGGCAGGCCCGCTCGCGGCCGCGCTCCCGGCCCGCGCCGCCGCGGACACGCCTGCCTTCCTGCACGGTGTCGCCTCCGGCGACCCGCTGCCCGACGGCGTGCTGCTGTGGACCCGGGTGACCCCCACGTCCGAAGCGGTTCCCGGTTCCGGTCTCGGTCCTGACACCCCGGTCAGCTGGATCGTCGCCCGGGACAGGTCGCTGACCGACATCGTGGCCAAGGGCTCCACCACGGCGACCGCCGCATCCGACCACACCGTCAAGGCGGACATACGCGGCCTCGCGCCCGCCACCGACTACTGGTTCCGCTTCTCGGCCGGCGGCACGGACTCCCCGGTGGCGCGCACCCGCACCGCGCCGGCGGCGGACGCCGCCGTCTCCGGCCTCCGCTTCGGCGTGGTCTCCTGCGCCAACTGGGAGGGCGGCTGGTTCGCCTCGTACCGCCATCTCGCGGCCCGCGGCGACCTGGACGCCTGGCTGCACCTCGGCGACTACATCTACGAGTACAAGTCCGGCGAGTACGCGGCCCGCGGCACGGTCGTGCGCCCGCACGCGCCCGCGAACGAGATCATCACGCTCGCCGACTACCGCACCCGGCACGGCCGGTACAAGACCGACCCGGACCTGCAGGCCCTGCACCACAAGGCGCCGGTCGTGGCGATCTGGGACGACCACGAGTTCGCCGACAACGCCTGGTCGGGCGGCGCGGTCAACCACACCGAGGGCGCCGAGGGCACCTGGACCGACCGCAAGGCGGCCGCCAAGCAGGCCTACTTCGAGTGGATGCCGGTCCGCCCGGCGATCGAGGGCACGACCTACCGCCGGCTGCGCTTCGGCAAGCTCGCCGACCTCTCGCTGCTGGACCTGCGCTCCTTCCGCTCGCAGCAGGCGTCCACCGCCAGCGGCTCGGTCGACGACCCGGACCGCACGATCACCGGGCGCGCCCAACTGGACTGGCTGAAGGCCGGGTTGAAGGCCTCGGACACCACCTGGCGGCTGGTCGGCAACTCGGTGATGATCTCGCCGTTCGCCATCGGCTCCCTCTCCGCCGACCTGCTCAAACCGCTCGCCAAGCTGCTCGGGCTGCCGCAGGAGGGCCTGGCCCTCAACACCGACCAGTGGGACGGCTACACCGACGACCGCCGTGAGCTGCTGGCCCATCTGCGCTCCAACGCCATCCGCAACACGGTCTTCCTGACCGGCGACATCCACATGGCGTGGGCCAACGACGTGCCGGTGGACGCCGGGACGTACCCGCTGTCGGCCTCCGCCGCCACGGAGTTCGTCGTCACGTCGGTGACCTCCGACAACCTCGACGACATCGTGAAGGTCCCCGAGGGCACCGTCTCCGCGATCGCCTCGCCGATCATCCGGGCCGCCAACCGGCACGTCCACTGGGTCGACACCGACCGCCACGGCTACGGCGTCCTGGACATCACCGCCGACCGCGCGCAGATGGACTACTACGTCCTGTCCGACCGCACGGACAAGAACGCGACGTCCGCCTGGGTCCGCTCCTACCGCACCCGCACCGGCACCCAGAAGATCGAGCGCACCTACGACCCGGTGTAAAAAGGCGGGCACGCGGAGCAACCGCTGGGATCTTGACTCCGTCGAACATACTGGCGGGCCGCTGCACTGGCGGCCCGTCAGTTCTGTTCACGATGGGAGTCATATGGCCACCCCCCGAAGTGTCCTGACGAAGACGGCGGTGCTCGGCGCCACCCTGGCCCTCGCCGGGCTCACCGCCGGCTCCGCGCACGCCCAGTCAGCGGCGGCGGCACCGGCGTTCGTCAACCTGACCACCGCCGAGTCCGCGCCCCTGTACGCGCAGCCCACGTCGTCCTCGACGAGATACCGCGTGGAACCGAGGGGCACGACCCTGCGGATCGCCTGCTCGACCACCCACACCCCCTCGGGGGAGCGGTGGTTCAGGCTCTACAACGCCAAGCCGACCACCTGGGTGTGGTCGGGGCACTTCCCCTCGCTCGTCCACCCGCCCAAGGAGTGCTGACGGGCTCCCAGGACGAGTTCCTAGAGGGAGTCGAGGAAGCCGAGTGCCACCCGCCAGGTGGCCTCGGCCGCCTCCTCGTCGTAGTCCGGGAGGCCGGGGTCGGTGTAGAGGTGGCCCGCGCCCGCGTACCGGTAGACCTCGACGTCCGCGCCCGCTCTGCCCATCTGCAGGTACCAGGCGCTCAGCCAGTCGTCCGTCTCGAAGGGGTCGGGTTCGGCCACGTGCAGCTGGACCGGCAGGTCGTCCACCGCGGCGTTCGGCGCGATGTCCGACGTGCCGTGCAGGAGCAGCAGTCCGCGGGCCTTCTCGTCGCCGAGCGCCAGGGTCTGCGCGACGGAGGCGCCGAGCGAGAACCCGGCGTACACGAGTCCTCGCTCCGAGTAGGGCGCGGCGGCCAGCACGGCCCGCTTGAGCAGCTCGTCCTTGCCGATCTCCTCGTTGAAGGCCATGCCCTCCTCGACCGTCTCGAAGGTGCGCCCGTCGAAGAGGTCCGGGGTCCACACCTCGTGCCCGGCGCCGCGCAGCCGGTCCGCGGCCTCGCGCACCGCGGGCCTGAGGCCGTAGGTCGAGTGAAAGAGCATGATGTTCATGAGGCCATGGTGCCAGCCGGGTCCGACAGCGCCCCGTCGCGGCCGTACCCGGATCGAGCGCCAACTCACATGTTCATGACCCCCCGCATCCGGTTACGTTCGGAGGCATGGAGAACGTACTGCGTCCGCTGATCGTGATCGGCGGCTCGGTCGTGCTCACGCTGGTCATCGGCTGGGCCACCGACCAGTTGCTGCGCAAGGCCGACGAACGGCACCGGGAGACGCCGCTGTGGGGGCTGCTGCGCCGTGCCCGGGTCCCCTACCAGCTGGTGATCTGCGCCGCCCTGCTGAGAGGCTCCTACGACCAGTTGCAGCGGTTCCGGGACTACCGGATCGGCATCGGCCAGGCGCTGACCCTGGTGCTGATCGGTGCCACCGCGTGGCTGGTCGTGCGGATCGCCGCCGCCATCGTCGAGACGTCCTACAGCCGTTACGCCCGCGCCCACCACGACGCCGCCCGGGTCCGCCGGGTGCGGACCCAGGTGTCGCTGATCATGCGCGTGGTGACCGCGATCGTCGGCGTGGTGGCCGTGGCCTCGATGCTGCTGACGTTCCCGGCCATGCGCGCGGCCGGTGCCTCGCTGCTGGCGTCGGCCGGCGTCGTCGGCATCGTCGCCGGTGTGGCCGCCCAGTCGACGCTCAGCAACATGTTCGCCGGCTTCCAGATCGCCTTCGGCGACATGGTGCGCATCGGCGACACGGTCGTGGTCGACGGCGAGTGGGGCACGGTCGAGGAGATCACCCTGACCTTCCTGACCGTACGGACCTGGGACGAGCGCCGGATCACGATGCCGGTGTCGTACTTCACCTCGAAGCCGTTCGAGAACTGGTCGCGCGGCGGCAACCAGATGACGGGCATCGTCTACTGGCACCTCGACCACACCGCGCCGATCGAGGAGATGCGCGAGCGGCTGCGGGACATCCTGCGCGAGTGCCCCGCCTGGGACGGCCGCGCCTGCGGTCTGGTGGTCACCGACTCGACCCCGAACACCATCCAGGTCCGCGCCCTGGTGACGGCCAAGGACGCCGACGACATCTGGACGGTCCGGGTCACGGTGCGCGAGCAGATGCTGGACTGGCTGTGCCGCAAGCACCCGTACGCCCTGCCCCGCGTCAACACGGCGGAGGCGATCCTGCCGGCGGACTGGCCCACTGCGGACGGTCACCGTGACGGGCAGCCCGACGGTCACCGGGACTGGCACCGCGACGGCCACTCCGACGGCGCCGCCACCGCGCACCGCGTCCCCGAGCCGCCGCGGACGGGCCGCGGCTGAGAGCGGAGTGCCACCGAGGCCGTACGGGTCCGCCCGTACGGCCTCAGTTGCCGCGCTCCGCGCCCCCGTTGACCTGGACGACCTGCGAGGTGACGTGGCCCGCGCCCGGGGAGGCGAGCCAGTGCAGCGTCGAGGCGACGTCACCGGGCGTACCGGCGCGGCCGGTCGAGGTGTCGGCGACGAGCCGTTCGCGCCGCGCCGGGTCGATCCGCGGCCCGAAGAACTCGGTGTCCTCGATGTAGCCCGGCGCGACCACGTTCACGGTGATCCCGCGCGGGCCCAACTCCCGTGCCAGATCATGCGCGTACGGGTGCAGCGCGGCCTTGGCGGCCCCGTACGCCCCGGTCCCGGACCCCCGGTACGCCGCGATGGAGCTGACGAACAGCACCCGCCCGCCCGGTGAGGCCAGCCGGTCCTTCAGCGCCTCCGTGAGCAGCGCGGCGGTCAGCGTGTTGATCCGGAAGTTGACGGTCCAGTCGTGCGCGACCCGGTCGAGCGGGTCCTCGCTCGCGGACCCGGGCTCCAGCTGCCCGGTGCCCCCGGCGCTGTGGACGAGCACGTCCACCGTCCCGAACTCCTGCGCCACGAAGCCGGCGACACCGCGCACGGCGGCGGGGTCACTCAGATCGGCGGCATACGTCGACGCCCCCGGCACCCCGGCCTTCTCCAGCACGTCCGCCCGGCGGCCCAGCAGCAGGACCCGATCCCCGTCCGCTGCGAAGACACGGGCCGCGGCGAGCCCGATTCCCGTACCGCCGCCACTGATCACGACATTGCGAGCCATGAGGCGACTCTACGAAGCCTCGCCGCGGTCCGCGATCGATATCCGGGCCGGGAGGCGGCGGAACGCCGGAGTACGGCGCCGAAGTCACCGCCGGACGGCGCCGGTCACCGCAGGCTGCGCACGTCCAGATGGCGCAGCACCCGGTCGACGATCTCCGGATCCGCCCCCGGCTCGTTGCGTGCGGACAGCACCTCGTGCCGCGCGGCGCTCAGCAACTCGCCCTGGATGCGGCGCATCCGCTTGAGCCGGCGCACCCGCATCTCGTGCGCCTCCCGCCGCTCCTCCTCGCCCATCTCGGGGCTGATCCGCACCCCGATCTCGAAGGCCCGCCGCAGCATCTGTTCGGACAGCTCCTCCGGCAGTTCCTCGACCTCCTCGATCTCCCGCAGCCTCCGCTTGGCCGCCTTGGCCGCCCGCACCGCCAGCGTCCGCTCGAACTCCTTCTCCCGCTCCGTGTCGGACTGCACGCCCAGCCGCTTCACCAGCCACGGCAGGGTCAGCCCCTGGAGCACCAGCGTCGCCATGATCACGCCGAACGCGATGAACACGATCTCGTCCCGGTCCGGGAAGGCCGAACCGTCGTCGGTCTCCAGCGGGATCGCCAGCGCGAGCGCCACCGAGGCCACCCCGCGCATCCCCGACCACCACATGATGACGGTCTCCCGCCAGGTCATCGGGATGTCCTCGTCGTGGTCCCGCTTGGCGTGCAGCCGTTTGGTGAGCCAGGTCGCCGGCAGCAGGTACACCAGCCGTACGACGACCACCACGGCCACGATCACGCCGGCCCACCCGAGCATCTCGCTCCAGCGCCCGGACGCCGTGCGGATCGCGTTGTGCAGTTCGAGACCGATCAGGCCGAAGGCGACGCCCGTGACGAGCGTGTCGACGATGTCCCAGAACGTGTGGCCGGCGAGCCGCGTCATCACGTCGTCGGGGTCGGTGCCGTACTCGGAGAGGAACAGCGCGGTGGTGAGCACGGCGAGCACCCCGGAGCCGTGCAGCTCCTCGGCGAGCACGTACGACGCGTACGGCACGAGCAGCGTCAGGCCGACCTGCAGCGTCGCGTCGCCGAGCAGGTCGAGGAGGCGGTTGGCGCTCCAGCCCAGGGCCACGCCCACGGCGACGGCGACGACTGCGGACAGCACCAGGTCGAGCGCGGCCCGCCCCGGGTGGAAGTCACCGCTGACGGCGGCGGCGACGGCGACGTGGTAGAGCACGATCGCCGTCACGTCGTTGAACAGGCCCTCGCCCTCCAGGATGGACACGATCCGGCGGGGCAGCCCCAACTGCCCGGCGACGGCGGTCGCGGCGACCGGGTCGGGCGGTGCCACGAGCGCGCCGAGCGCCACGGCGGCGGCGACGGGCAGCCCCGGCACGATGCTGTGCGCCACGGCGGCCACGCACACGGTGGTGACGAAGACCAGCGCCACCGCCAGCAGGAAGATCGGCCGCCGGTTGGCCGCGAACTGCCGCCAGGAGGTGCGCCGCACCGCCGCGTACAGCAGCGGCGGGAGCAGCAGGGGCAGGATCAGGTCCGGCGGCACGTCGACGTTCGGCACGAAGTCCACCACGGCGAGGACGATCCCCAGCAGGGTCATCAGCACCGGCGCGGGCAGCCCGAACCGGTCTCCCAGCGGGACACTCACCAGGGCCCCGAGCAACAGCACGAACAGCAGGGCCAACTGATCCACGGTCAGCGCTCCGGGCAGGTCGACGTACGGCAGCAGGCCTCAAGCCTGCCACGCCGCCGCGCCGACCAGCGTCTTCAGCCCCCAGGGCGCAGCGCGCGCCGCATCGCGCGGTGCGGGATGCCCGCCTCCGGGTACTCCGGTCCGTACGCCTCGTATCCGAGCCGCTCGTAGAAGCCCAGCGCGTGCGTCTGCGCGTGCAGGTCGACGGCCGCGAGCCCGCGCGCGCGTGCCGCGTCCTCGATGGCGCGCACCAGCGCCGCGCCGACGCCGAGCCCGCGCGCGTCCCGGGTCACCGCGAGCCGCCCGAGCGAGCCCACCGCAGGATCGCCGCCGGTCTTCGTGGCGGCCGCCGCACCGTGCAGCAGGCGCCCGGTGCCGAGCGGCACGCCGTCCTCGCGCACGGCCAGCACATGTACGGCCACCGCGTCGTACTCGTCGTACTCCAGGTCCTCGGGCACGCCCTGCTCGGCGACGAAGACGTCCTTGCGCAGGGCGAAGCACGTCTCCAGGTCGGCGAGGTCCTCGGCGACGCGCACCTCGTACGCGTGCGTGCTCATCCGTACGTCTCCTCGCGGACCTGGTCCAGGGCCTGCTGCAGGTCGGCGGGGTAGTCGCTCTCGAACTCGACCCACTGCCCGTCCCCGGGGTGCTCGAAGCCGAGCCGGACGGCGTGCAGCCACTGGCGGGTCAGGCCCAGCCGCTTGGCGAGCGTCGGGTCGGCGCCGTAGGTCAGGTCGCCGACGCAGGGGTGGCGGTGGGCGGCCATGTGGACGCGGATCTGGTGGGTGCGGCCGGTCTCCAGCTTCACGTCGAGCAGGGAGGCCGCGCGGAACGCCTCGATCAGGTCGTAGTGCGTGACGGAGGGCTTGCCGTCGGCGGTGACCGCCCACTTGTAGTCGTGGTTGGGGTGGCGGCCGATGGGCGCGTCGATGGTGCCGCTGGTCGGGTCGGGGTGGCCCTGGACGAGCGTGTGGTACCGCTTGTCGACCGTGCGCTCCTTGAACTGCCGCTTCAGCGAGGTGTACGCGCGCTCCGACTTGGCGACCACCATCAGGCCCGAGGTGCCCACGTCGAGGCGGTGCACGATGCCCTGGCGCTCGGCGGCGCCGGAGGTCGAGATGCGGTAGCCGGCGGCGGCCAGTCCCCCGATGACGGTCGTGCCGGTCCAGCCGGGCGAGGGGTGGGCGGCGACGCCGACCGGCTTGACGATCACGACCACGTCATCGTCGTCGTACACGATCTCCATGCCCTCGACGGGCTCGGCGACGATCTGCACGGGCGCGGGTGCCTGCGGCATCTCGACCTCGAGCCAGGCCCCGCCGTGCACCCGCTCCGACTTCCCGGCCACCGACCCGTCGACCGTGACCTTCCCCGCCGCGGCGAGCTCGGCCGCCTTGGTGCGGGAGAAGCCGAACATGCGGGAGATGGCGGCGTCGACGCGCTCGCCCTCCAGGCCGTCGGGCACGGGCAGGGTACGGATCTCGGGAATCGTGCTCACCCGTCGAGTATGCCGGACGGGGCAGGCACGCCGGACCGGAGCCTGTGGATCAAGCCCCCGGCGCCCTGTGGATCAAGCCCCCGGCGCCCGGTCCCCGGCGGTCAGTCCTTGTGGACGGTGCCGTCCGGGTCGAGCCCCTTGAACGACAGCAGCACGATCAGGATGCCGCCGCACACGATCGCCGAGTCGGCCAGGTTGAAGACCGCGAACCCCTTGGGCGAGATGAAGTCGACGACCGCGCCCTCGAAGACGCCGGGCGAGCGGAAGATCCGGTCGGTGAGGTTGCCGAGGGCGCCGCCCAGCAGCAGGCCGAGCGCGATCGCCCAGGGCAGGCTGTAGAGCTTGCGGGCGAGCCGGGCGATCACCACGATGACGGCCGCCGCGATCACCGTGAAGATCACGGTGAAGGCCTCGCCGAAGCCGAAGGCCGCGCCCGCGTTGCGGATCGCCTCGAGCTTCAGCCAGTCCCCGATGATCTGGATCGGCGCGTGGTGCTCCAGCTTGGCGACCACGATCATCTTGCTGATCAGGTCGAGGGCGTACGCGAACGCGGCGACCGCGAACAGCACGACGACACGGCGCTTGCCCCTAGGGCGTGCGGATCCGCCCTGCTCCGGCTCGGTCCCCGCTGCCTCTGGGGTGTCCGGGGTACCGATGATGCGCTCCGCCTCTGCCACGTGAGTCCCTCAACCTAGATACCTGACTGAGGACGAGGGTACGACACGCCTCCCGCCCCCATCAGTACCGGCGTTCCTGCTTCTGCTTGCACTCCACGCACAGGGTGGCCCGCGGGAACGCCTGCATCCGGGCCTTGCCGATGGGGTTGCCGCAGTTCTCGCAGAGACCGTAGGTGCCGGCGTCCAGCCGCTGCAGGGCGCGCTGCGTCTGCTCGAGCATCTCGCGCGCGTTGGCGGCGAGGGCCAGCTCGTGCTCGCGGGTGATGTTCTTGGTGCCGGTGTCCGCCTGGTCGTCGCCCGCGCCGTCGCCGGAGTCCCGCATCAGGCCGGCGATGGCGTTCTCGGACGCGGTGATCTCGTCGTTGAGCCGGGTCGCCTCGGCGTGCAGCTCGGCCCGCGCCTCCTCGACCTCCTCGGGGGTCCAGGGGTCCTCACCGGGACGTACGGCGAGCTCGCCGGGTTCCGCCGCGGCGACGCGCGCCTTGGGCAGGGCTGTCTTCGCCGCCGTGGCCGTGCCTGGAGTCTTCTTCGCAACCACCGTCGTGGCTCCCGTCTCCTCCGCGGCCTCAGCCGCACCCACCGTCTTGGCCGTACGTTTCCTGCCCACACCCGCACCCTTGGCGCGTGTGGCCTTGCCCTCCGCGACCGTGCTCTCCTCATCGGCACGCCCGGTGGCCGCGGTCTTCGCGGCCGCGGCCTTCCTGCCCGCACTCTTCCTGGCCGCGGCCTTCCTGGTACCGCTCTTCGCGACCGCCGCCGTTTCGGATGCGGCCTCCTCGTCCACGGCCTTGGCGGCAGCGCCCTCGGCGGCCGTGGTCTTCCCACCCGCGCGCTTGCCGGCCGCGGTCTTCTTGCCCACGGCCTTCGCGCCCGCGGCCTTCTCAGCCGCGGTCTTCTTGCCCGCGGTCCTGGTGGCGGTGGCCTTCCCGGCGGTGGTCTTCGTGGCGGTGGTCTCCTCGTCCTCGGTCCCCGCAGCCGCGGCCTTCGTGGCGGCCGGCTTCGCAGCCGTGCCTTTCTCGGCCGCGGTCTTCCTGGTGCTGGTCTTCTTCGCGGCGGTCTTCTTCGCCGCGGACTTCGTGGCCGCCTTCTTGGCTGAGGTCTTCGTGGCCGCGGTCTTCGTGGCCGCAGTCTTCTTCGCCGCCGTCTTCGTGGTCGCGGTCTTTCTGCCCGTGCCGGCCTCGGCCGAAGCCGCCGCGTCCCCGCTCTTCCCGGCCGCGCTCCTCGCGGCCGCCGTCCCGGCCGCACCCTTCCCGCCCTCGGCCTTCGTGCCCGCGGACTTCCTGCCCGCGCCCGCCCCGCCCTTCCCGCCGGCCGTCCCCGTGCCCCCCGGTCCGCCGTGGCCCTCCCCCGTGGACGCCCTGATCGTCTTCTTCGCCGAAGCCGTACCGGAGCCGGAGGCCGGCGCGGCCCGCTTGGTGGCGCTCTTCCTGGCGTGCTTCTCCGCGCCCGGCCCGCCCCCTCCGGCCACCCCTCGCGTGGCCGCCGTGGACGACGCCGGCTGCTGTACGGCGGTCTTCTTCGCCACCATGGCCGCGGCCCCTTCACATTTTGTGATCTTGCACGCGAATCGTGCTGGGACGATAAATCGACTTCAGTCCCGCGGCAACGGGGCACACCGCCCGATTCGCCCGGCCCGCGCACGCCGCTCCGCAAGCCTGCCTGCGTTGTGCCCAGCTCCCCGCGGGGTAATCCGCCGGACCGTCCGTCCCAGAATCCGAACACGCGTACCGCTCCATTCGGGTCATCTCCGGCCGTCCGGCGCCCGGACCTCCGGGTACCCGGAAACCGGTCGGCCGCTGTCCTCGCGGCGCCGTACACTGGCCGGAGCGAAAAGCATGGATGGGGACGAGTAGCGGCGTACGCAGCCCAGAGCGACCCGGGGACGGTGGAAGCCCGGGGGCGAGCGCGACGCGAAGATCACCCCGGAGCCGCCGGAAGAAAGCCGCAGCCGACAGGCAGCGGCCGGTAGAACCGGCATCGCGACCCCAATGAGGGGGCTCACCGTCGCAGACCAGGCGCCGGCGGGCCAAGGAGGGTGGTACCGCGGGAGCCCGCCGAAACCGGCGTAGAGAAGGACACGGCTCTCGTCCCTCCGGACGGAAGGCAGCAAGTCCGCCGGAGGAAGCCCGCTGATGACAACGCCGACGTACCGCCAGGTGCCCGCCCAGGTCGACCTGCCCGCGCTCGAGCACGCCGTGCTCGACTTCTGGCGCGACCAGAAGATCTTCGCCAAGACCCTGGAGCAGTCCGAGGGCCGCCCCGAGTGGGTCTTCTACGAGGGCCCGCCCACCGCCAACGGCATGCCGGGCGCCCACCACATCGAGGCCCGCGTCTTCAAGGACGTCTTCCCGCGCTTCCGCACCATGCGCGGCTACCACGTGGCCCGCAAGGCGGGCTGGGACTGCCACGGCCTGCCGGTGGAGCTCGCGGTCGAGAAGGAACTCGGCTTCACGGGCAAGCGTGACATCGAGGCGTACGGCATCGCCGAGTTCAACGCCAAGTGCCGCGAGTCGGTGACCCGCCACACCGACGCCTTCGAAGAGCTCACGACCCGCATGGGGTACTGGACCGACCTCACCGACCCCTACCGCACGATGGACCCCGAGTACATCGAGTCGGTCTGGTGGTCGCTCAAGGAGATCTTCGACAAGGGCCTGCTGGTGCAGGACTACCGCGTGGCCCCCTGGTGCCCGCGTGACGAGACGGGCCTGTCCGACCACGAGCTGGCGCAGGGCTACGAGACGATCGTGGACCCCTCCGTGTACGTCCGTTTCCCGCTCACCTCCGGTCCGCTCGCCGGCGAGGCCGCGCTCCTGGTGTGGACGACGACCCCCTGGACGCTGGTCTCCAACACGGCTGTCGCCGCGCACCCCGAGGTCACCTACGTCGTGGCGACCGACGGCGAGGAGAAGGTCGTCGTCGCCGAGCCGCTCGTCGGCAAGGCGCTCGGCGAGGGCTGGGAGACCACCGGCCAGACCTTCACCGGCGCCGAGATGGAGCGCTGGACGTATCAACGACCGTTCGAGCTCGTCGAGTTCCCGGAACCGGCCCATTTCGTCGTCAACGCCGAATACGTCACGACCGAGGACGGTACGGGTCTGGTCCACCAGTCCCCCGCCTTCGGTGAGGACGACCTCAAGGTCTGCCGCGCGTACGGCCTGCCCGTGGTCAACCCGGTCCGCCGGGACGGCACCTTCGAGGAGGACGTCCCGCTGGTCGGCGGCGTCTTCTTCAAGAAGGCGGACGAGCGGCTCACCGAGGACCTCCAGCAGCGCGGTCTGCTCTTCAAGCACATCCCGTACGAGCACAGCTACCCGCACTGCTGGCGCTGCCACACCGCGCTCCTCTACTACGCGCAGCCGTCCTGGTACATCCGCACGACGGCCGTCAAGGACCGCCTGCTCCAGGAGAACGAGAACACCAACTGGTTCCCGGACACGGTCAAGCACGGCCGGTACGGCGACTGGCTGAACAACAACATCGACTGGGCGCTGTCCCGCAACCGCTACTGGGGCACCCCGCTGCCGATCTGGCGCTGCGAGGAGGGCCATCTCACCTGCGTCGGCTCCCGGGCCCAGCTCACCGAGCTGACCGGCACCGACCAGTCCGAACTGGACCCGCACCGCCCGTACATCGACGACGTCACCTTCCCGTGCCCCGAGTGCCGGCAGACGGCCACGCGCGTGCCGGAGGTCATCGACGCCTGGTACGACTCGGGTTCGATGCCGTTCGCGCAGTGGGGCTACCCGTACAAGAACAAGGAGCTGTTCGAGGCCCGTTACCCGGCGCAGTTCATCTGCGAGGCCATCGACCAGACCCGCGGCTGGTTCTACACGCTGATGGCCGTCGGCACCCTGGTCTTCGACAAGTCCTCGTACGAGAACGTCGTCTGCCTCGGCCACATCCTCGCCGAGGACGGCCGCAAGATGTCCAAGCACCTGGGCAACATCCTGCAGCCGATCCCGCTGATGGACCAGCACGGCGCGGACGCGGTGCGCTGGTTCATGGCCGCGGGTGGCTCCCCGTGGGCGGCCCGCCGTGTGGGCCACGGCACCATCCAGGAGGTCGTCCGCAAGACGCTCCTGACGTACTGGAACACGGTCGCCTTCCAGGCCCTGTACGCGCGCACCTCCAACTGGGCGCCCAGCGCGGCGGATCCGGCCCCGGCCGACCGCCCGGTGCTGGACCGCTGGCTGCTGAGCGAGCTGCACGCGCTCACCGACCAGGTGACCGAGTCGCTGGAGGCCTACGACACCCAGCGCGCCGGCAAGCTCCTGTCCGCGTTCGTCGACGACCTCTCCAACTGGTACGTGCGCCGCTCCCGCCGCCGCTTCTGGCAGGGCGACAAGGCGGCGCTGCGTACGCTGCACGAGGTCGTGGAGACGGTCACCAAGCTGATGGCCCCGCTGACCCCGTTCATCACCGAGCGGGTCTGGCAGGACCTCGTCGTGCCGGTGACGCCGGGCGCGCCGGAGTCGGTGCACCTGTCGTCCTGGCCGGAGGCGGACCTGTCGGCGATCGACCCCGAGCTGTCGAAGCAGATGGTCCTCGTCCGCCGTCTCGTCGAACTGGGCCGCGCCACGCGCGCGGAGTCGGGCGTGAAGACCCGCCAGCCGCTGTCCCGCGCGCTCGTCGCCGCGTCCGGCTTCGACGCGCTCGACCGCGAACTGCACACGCAGATCACGGAGGAGCTGAACGTCAGCGCCCTCGCGTCGCTGTCCGAGGTCGGCGGCAGCCTGGTCGACACCACGGCGAAGGCCAACTTCCGCGCCCTGGGCAAGCGGTTCGGCAAGCGCGTCCAGGACGTGGCGAAGGCCGTCGCGAACGCGGACGCGGCCGCGCTGTCCCTGGCCCTGCGCGAGGGCACGGCGACGGTCGAGGTCGACGGCGAGACGATCACCCTCGCCCCCGACGAGGTGATCATCACCGAGACCCCGCGCGAGGGCTGGTCGGTGGCCTCCGACTCGGGTGCCACGGTCGCCCTCGACCTGGAGCTCACCGAGGAGCTGCGCCAGGCGGGCCTCGCCCGCGACGCGATCCGCCTGATCCAGGAGGCCCGCAAGAACAGCGGCCTCGACGTCGCGGACCGGATCGCCCTGCGCTGGACGTCCACGGACCCGGCGGTCATCGCCGCCCTGTCCGAGCACGCGGACCTGATCGCTGACGAGGTCCTGGCCACGGACTTCGCCCAGGGCGAGGCCGACGGCTCCTACGGCGCCTCGTTCACCGACGAGGGTCTGTCGCTGGCGTTCCGCCTCCGCAAGGCATAACCGCACGGCGCGCGAAGGGCCCGGCCTCCCCG
>NZ_JBHVGU010000056.1:0-54109 GCF_042800575.1 Streptomyces sp. NPDC057616 | reverse complement strand
CTCCATCGTGGCGACCACCGAGGCCGACGACCTCGCGCAGTGGCTCACCTGGGACCCCCGGCGGCTGGACCGGATCAAGGAGTACGGCATCCACTCGACGATGTCCGTGCCGATCCGGGCCCGCGGGCTGACCCTCGGTGTCGCGGTGCTGTGCCGGTTCCGGCGCCCCGAGGCGTTCACGCCCGACGACGTGCTGCTGGCCGAGGAGGTCACCGCGCGCGCCGCCGTCTGCATCGACAACGCGCGGCGCTACTCCCGCGAGCGGGAGACCGCCCTCGCCCTGCAGCGCAGCCTGCTGCCCCGCTCGCTGCCGACCACGGCCGCGGTCGACGCCGCCTCCCGCTATCTGCCGGCGGCGCGCGCGGGGGTCGGCGGCGACTGGTTCGACGTCATCCCGCTGTCCGGGATGCGGGTCGCCATGGTCGTCGGGGACGTCGTCGGGCACGGCATCCAGGCCTCGGCCACCATGGGCCGGCTGCGCACCGCCGTCCGCACCCTCGCCGACATCGACCTGGCGCCCGACGAGCTCCTGACCCACCTCGACGACCTCGTCGTGCGGCTGTCGGCGGAAGCGGGACACGAGGGCAACCCCGGCGAGGTCGGCGCCACCTGCCTCTACGCCGTCTACGACCCGGTCTCGCGGCGCTGCACCATGGCCCGGGCCGGGCATCCGTCGCCGGTCGTGGTGCCGCCGGGAGGCGAGCCGCGCCAGGTCGACCTGCCCGCCGGACCGCCGCTGGGCCTGGGCGGGCTGCCCTTCGAGTCCGCCGAGCTCGACCTGCGCGAGGGCAGCGTGCTGGCCTTCTACACGGACGGGCTGATCGAGTCCCGCGAGCGGGACGTGGACGCCAGCCACCGGCTGCTGTGCGAGGCCCTGTCGACGTACGCGGACTCGCTGGACGAGACCTGCGACCGCGTCCTGCACCGGCTGCTGCCGACCGGTGGCGCCCCCGACGACGTGGCCCTGCTGCTCGCGCGCACCCGGGGGCTGCCCTCGTCCCAGGTCGCCACCTGGCACATCCCCGCCGACCCCTCACTCGTCGCGCCCATCCGCAAGCAGGTCGTCGAGCAGCTGGAGACCTGGGGGCTTCAGGAGGCCACGTTCACGGCCGAGCTGGTGGTCAGCGAGCTGGTCACCAACGCGATCCGCTACGGCGCCCACCCCATCCGGCTGCGCCTGATCCACGACACGGCGACCCTGATCTGCGAGGTGTCGGACACCAGCCACACCGCTCCGCACCTACGCCGCGCGAAGACCTGGGACGAGGGCGGGCGCGGTCTGCTGCTGGTCGCCCAGCTCACCCAGCGCTGGGGCAGCCGGCACACGGCCGAGGGCAAGACCATCTGGTCGGAGATCGCCCTGCTGGACGAGGCCTGAGGCGCACCGGCCCCACGGCCCACCGGGCCGTCAGGACGCTTCCGTCAGCCAGGGCCTGACCTGCTTGCGCGCCTCGTGCAGCCGCGACTTGAACGTCCCGAGCGGGATGCCGGCCCGCTCGGCCGCCTCGGCGTAGTCGAGCTGGCAGATGTCGCGGTACACCAGCGGCTCGACCAACTGGGGGTGCTCGCGCTCCAGACGGTCCAGCGCGTCCAGCAGATCGAGCCGGGAGCCGGCGATGACGCTGGTCGTGCGCGGGTCGACGTGCCGCTCGGTGTCGATCGCCACCGGCTGCTCGGCCGCGCGCCGCTTGAGCTCGCGGTACTTCTGGCGGCAGCAGTTGGCGACGACCGTGTAGAGCCAGGTGCTGAAGCGGCTGCGGCCCTGGAAGGTGGTGATCTTCCGGGCGACCTGGAGCAGGACGTCCTGGGCCGCCTCCTCGGCGTCCTCGCGACAGGGCAGGAAGCGGGCGCAGCGCCGCAGGACCTCCGGCCCGATCGCCTGGAGCAGTTCCTCCAGGGCCGTCGCGTCGCCCGCGGCGGCGCCACGGGCCAGGTCCTCGGTCGGCGCGACCTGGGGCTCTCCTCGGAAACGATCCACGGCCAGGCATGATAGTCGTATGCATTCCGTCGAGCGCATCGGCCGCTACCGCCTCGAACGGCGCCTCGGCTCGGGCGCGTTCGGCACGGTCTGGCTGGCGCACGACGACGAGCTCGAGGCTCCGGTGGCGGTCAAGGTGCTCGCCGACAACTGGTCGCACCGGCTGGACGTCCGCGAGCGGTTCCTGTCCGAGGCGCGGATGCTGCGCCGGGCCAACTCGGACCGGATCGTGCAGGTCTACGACATCGGTGAACTGCCCGACGGCAGGCCCTACTTCGTGATGGAGTACGCCGACGGCGGCACCCTCGCCGACCTGGTGGCCGACGGCCCGCTGCCCGTGTCCGAGGCGCTGCGGCTGACCGCGCTGGCCGCCCGGGGCGCGGCCGCGCTGCACGCGGCGGGGATCGTGCACCGGGACATCAAGCCGAGCAACGTGCTGCTGTGCGCGTCTCCCGACGGTCCCGCCGGCGCGTCGCGGGTGCTGCTCGCCGACCTCGGCCTGGCCAAGAGCCTGGCGCAGGCCTCGGGCCTCACCCAGGCGGCGGGCTCTGCGGGGTACCGGCCGCCCGAGCAGGCGGAGCCGGGCGAGGGCATCGACGCGCGGGCCGACGTCTACAGCCTGGGCGCGGTCGGCTATCACCTGGTCACCGGCACCGTTCCGGGCGAGCCCGGCAGGGTGGTGCGGCCCGACCGGCTGCGCCCGGACGTGGCCCCCGCGGTCCGGCGGGCGCTGATGCGGGCGCTGGCGCCGGACCGCAGGCGCCGCTGGCCCGGTGCCGAGGCGTTCGCCCAGGAGCTGGAGCGGCTGGTCGCCTCCGGCCACCGGCCGCGCAGGCGCCGTACGGCCGCCGTGCTCACGGCCGCCGTGACCGCCGTCGCCGCCGCCGTCGGGGTGACGGCCTCGCTGGTGAACCGGCACTCTCCGGCCGCGGACCTGCGGGTCGCGGACACGACCGGCCGGGTGGTCGCCGAGGTGCCCGACGGCTGGGGCCGCCAGCTGCGCGACTCCGGCTGGGACCCGAAGGCGCTCGGCCTGCCCGCCGGGCACGAGCCGGGACTGGCCGTCGCGGACCGGCTAACCCGGTGGCAGGACCTGGAAGCCGACGTGAACGGCGTCTTCGTGGGCCTGAGCGAGCACGGCGATCTCACCGCCGCGGTGACCGCCCTCACCCACCCCACCTGCCACTACGACGGCAGCCGCGCCTACGACGGCGCCCGCTGGCGGGGCCGGGTGCGGACCTGGTCCGGCTGCCCGGGCGGCGGTTCGATGACGGAGGCCGCGCTCGCCCCGGCGCAGGGCAGCGCGCAGACTCGGGTCTATGTGCAGATCCGCCAGAGTGGCGGGGCCTCGGCCACCGACCGTGTCCTCGGCTCCGTACGCGTCGGAAGCTGACCGAAACCACACGGCCGGGTGAGAACTTTTCCGACCGTCCGCGCATCGGAGATGTATGACGGGGCACAGAGCGCCGTACGCACATGCCAGGACGTATGCGTGGAATCTCCGGGAGTGTTGAGGAACATGACCATGAAGTCCCCCTCGGTCCACCGGGCGGCGCTGGCCGTGAGCGCGGTCGCCGTGCTGGGCCTGCTGACGGCCTGCGGCAACGACAGCGGCACCTCGGCGAGTTCCCCCGAGACCCTTTCGGGTACGGCCGCGCCCGCCACCGGAAGCCACGGCACCGGCCAGGCGAGCCCGTCCGCCTCCGCGCCGCACAGCGCGGCCGGGGACTCCACCACGAGCACGGACAAGCCCACCTCGACGTCCACCGCACCGGCCAAGGGCGCGTCCACGCCGGCCGGCACGTCCGGCGGCGGCCGGTGCCACACCTCCGAGCTGAAGGCGAGTGTCGGGCGCAACAACCCCGGTGCCGGGCAGGAGAACTTCCCGATCGTGCTGACCAACACCTCCTCCCGCACGTGCACGGTGCGGGGCTACCCGGGTGCCGCCTTCGTCGACGGCTCCGGCAAGCAGATGGGGCCCGATCCGGTGCGCTCCTCGGGCACCCCGGCGACGGTCTCGCTGGCGCCGGGCAGGAGCGCCTGGGCCGGACTGTCGTTCTCCAACCCGGAGGTCAGCGGCGCCCACGCGGCCACCCCGGCCTCGCTGCTGGTCACCCCGCCGGACGAACGGGACAGCCTCACCGTGAGCTGGCAGGGCGGCCAGGTGCCCGTGTCCGGCAACGCCTCCTCGGTGCGGCTGACGGTGTTCAGCCCCGGCACGGGCGCCTGAACGGCGGGGGCGGGGCGGACCACTTACCCGGACCTGTTTTCATTGAAGGTCCCCGCGCTGAACCACCCCGACGGTCCCTGCGCAGAACCGCCGTGAAGGACCCGCCCTGAACACCCCGCTCGCCGAATCGCTGTCCGCCCTGCTGCTCGTCGCCGTACTGGCCTGGGCGGTGGTGCGCCCGAAGGGCCTGCCCGAGGCCGTGCTGGCGGTCCCGGCCGCCGGTGTGGTGCTCGCGACCGGGGCGATCTCCCTCGATCACGCACGGGCCGAGCTCGCGAGCCTCGGCCCCGTCGTCGGCTTCCTGGCGGCGGTGCTGGTCCTGGCGCACTTCTGCGACGTCGAGGGGCTCTTCGAGGCGTGCGGCGCGTGGATGGCGCGGCGCGCGGCGGGCTCCCCCGGGCGGCTGCTCGTGGCGGTCTTCGTGCTGGCCTCGGTGATCACGGCCGTACTCAGCCTG
Source organism: Streptomyces sp. NPDC057616 (assembly GCF_042800575.1). Lineage (NCBI taxonomy): Bacteria > Bacillati > Actinomycetota > Actinomycetes > Kitasatosporales > Streptomycetaceae > Streptomyces > Streptomyces sp. NPDC057616. Next base: position 49,444 of record NZ_JBHVGU010000056.1, on the reverse strand, counting down.
GATGCCACCGTGGTGCTGCTGACGCCGGTGGTGCTGGCCACCGCGGCGCGCGCGGGGGTGCGGGCGAAGCCGCATCTGTTCGCGTGCGCCCATCTGTCCAACACGGCCTCGCTGCTGCTGCCGGTCTCCAATCTCACCAACCTGCTGGCGTTCGAGGCCAGCGGGCTGAGCTTCACCCGGTTCGCGGCGCTGATGGCGCTGCCGTGGGTGGCCGCGATCGGTGCCGAGTACCTCGTCTTCCGGCGCTGGTTCGCCGGCGACCTGTCCGTCTCCGTCCACGAGCCCGCATCCGGTGCGGCTCCCGAGCTGCCGCTGTTCGCGCTGGTCACCGTGGGGTGCACGCTGGCCGGGTTCGTGGTGGCCTCGGCGGTCGGCATCGAGCCGGCCTGGGTGGCCGCCGCCGGGGCCCTGGTCCTGGCGGTCCGTTCGCTCGTACGGCGGCGGACCACTGCCCTGTCGGTGGTGCGGGCGGCGCAGCCGGCGTTCCTGGCTTTCGTCCTCGCGCTCGGCGTCGTGGTGCGGGCGGTGGTCGACAACGGCCTCGCCGGCGCGCTCGGCCATGTGCTGCCCGGCGGCTCAGGACTGCTCGCGCTGCTCGGCATCGCCGTCCTGGCCGCCGTGCTTGCGAATCTGATCAACAACCTGCCCGCGGTGCTCGTCCTGCTGCCGCTCACCGCCGCGGCGGGCCCCGGAGCCGTCCTGGCCGTGCTGCTCGGGGTGAACATCGGCCCGAACCTCACCTACGCGGGATCGCTGGCGACGCTGCTGTGGCGGCGCATCCTGCACCGGCACGACGAGGAGGTCCGGCTCACGGAGTTCACCCGTCTGGGCCTGGTCGCCACCCCGGCCGCGCTCGTGCCGGCCGTGGCGGCGCTGTGGCTGTCGCTCCAGGTGGCCGGCTGAGCGCCGCGGTCAGTGGCGGCCACCACCGCCGTGTCCGTCGTAGCGGCCGCCGTCCCAGCCGCAGGAGTACGGGTTGTAGTAGCAGTACGGGTTCGCCGGGTACGAGCTCGTCGGCGTCGGCTGCGCGGTCGTCGGGGGCGCGGACGGCGTCGGTGTGGGGCTGGGGGTCCTGGATGCCTTCGGGGTGGGCCCGGCCGGCGTGGTCGGCGCGTGGCTGCCGTCGGCGTCCCAGTTGACCACCTGCATCTGCAGGTCGGGCTTGGACGTGTCGAACACCCAGCGCTGCACGTCGCTGCCGTCGCGGTTCTTCGCGACCAGCGCGCCGGAGCCGTCGGTGGCGGCGGGGGTGAGCGCCAGGTCCTGGTTCCAGCGCGGCACCAGGGTGCCCTGAAGGGTGAAGTCGTAGCGGACGTTCTTGCCCTTCGGCTCGGAGTTGCCCGTGCACGGGACGAGCCGCACCGAGAAGCCGAGGTGGGAGTCGAGGCACAGGCCGGGGTCCGTGACGCTGCGCAGCCGGCCGTCGGACTCGTACGACCACTGCTGGGCGTCCGCCGAGGTGCAGCTGGCCAGTTCGGCCTCGGCTCCGTCGACGGGCTTCTTGCCGACGACGGCGACGCACAGTCCGGAGCCGAGGTTGTGCAGCCGGCCGCGCAGGGTGCCCCGGGCGCCCGTGCTGGTACCGACCCAGGACGGGTCGGCGGTCGGCGTCGCCTTGCCGCGGCCGGGCGCCGGTGCCGGGTGGCCGCCGGCCGTGGTGGTGCCGTCGGGGCCGAGGACCGACCACAGGACCAGCGGCAGGACGATCAGTCCGCTCACCGTCAGGGCGGCCAGGGCGACGTTGCGGCGGCGGGCGGCGGCGCGGCGCCGGGCCGCCTTGTGGGCCGAGCGGCGGGAGGCGGCGCGGCTCCCGGGGCGCGGGCCCGCGGGGTGTACGGGGGCGAAGGGCTCGCCCGGTATCGGCGGGACGGGGACTTCCGGGGGAAGCGGGCCGGGGTCCTCGGGCCAGGCGGTGCGGGCCTCCACGTAGGCCCGCGCGCCCCAGCCGAGCACCGCCTCCGCCAGCGCCGGGCCGAGTCCGTGGTTGAACTGGGCCAGCTGGTCGGCGGTGTGCATGCAGTGCCGGCAGCGGGAGAGGTGGGCGGCGAGGTCGGGGTCGATGTCGGAGCCGCCACGGCGGTAGGTCACGTCGAGCATCCGCAGGAAGCGGCGGCACTCCTGCTCGGGGGCGAGTTCGCGGTGGACCTGGAGGCATTCCTCGCGCAGCCGTTCGCGGGCCCGCTCCAGTTCGACGTGCGCGTCCTCGACCTCCAGGCCCAGCAACCCGGCGGGCACGTCGAGCGGTTCGGCCTCGACCTCGATGTGCCACAGCAGGCAGCGGGCCGACTGGGGCAGCCGCTGGAAGGCACCGGAGAGCAGACGGCGGCCGGGTGACGGGAGCAGCAGGGCCGCGGCGCGCTCGCCGCCCGCGCACAGTTCGAGGTTGAGGTGTTCCCGTCTGTGGTCGTTGTCCCATTCCGCCGCTATCCGGCGCACGGTGACCAGGAGTTGGGGCCGCCAGGCGGAAGTGGGCCCGTTCTGCCGCAGCGTCTCGCCGAAAAGGCGGGTGAATGCGGCAGTTGTGAGCATTCCCGCGGAAGGGGCGCCGTCTGTGCACAGCCGGGCATACGCGAATCCGGCTTCCCAGTGCCGGTCGAGGAGTTCGCCGACGGGTTGCAGGGCCGGCGTCGTGCCCGTCCACTTCTTGAGTTCGGCGCTCAGTTGCTCGTCCGTCACGTCGAACCGGCGGTCGGACCTGGGGGAATTCGACAGGCCGGTGTCTTTCACGGCTGCATTCCTCTCGGGGCGTGCGGCATAAAGTCCATACCAACTGGTATGGGAACCCGGCGGAATTGTCCCTGGCCGTGCGCCGACAGGGCACACCTTTCCACAGGTCAGGGAGGCCTAACAAGAGATCAGGCGGTTTTGCGTAATGCCCGCCGGTCGGCGGCTATTGACGAATCGTCAATCGATCTGCTCGACGGTCGGGAAAGGGCGTTCTACTGCGTCTCCGGCTCCAGCCATTGGCCTCCCGCCCGGTAGGCACCGGGCGGAACCCCGTACCGCTCGCGGAAGACCCGGTTGAAGTGGAAAGGGCTGGCGAATCCGGAGGCCGCGGCCACCCGGTCCACGGACAGACCGGTGCTCTCCAGGAGCCGGGCGGCGTGCCGCAGCCGGGCCTCGCGCAGCGCCCGCATCGGGGACCGGCCGACCTGCCGGGTGAACAGGTGCGCGAACCGTGAGGGCGAGAGGGCGACGCTGCGGGCGAGCCCCTCGACGGTGTGCGGGGCGCCCGGATCGGCGGCGATCAGCTCCTCGGCCCGGCGCACCCGGGCGTCGATGCCGGGTGGCGGCGCCGGCGGGCGCGCGGCGGCCGCCGTGAGCAGCACGATCTCCTCCAGCGAGGACAGGGCGAGCTGCCGCGCCGCGGTGCCGTGCGCGACGGCGACCCGGTCCTGCGGGGCGGTGACGGGCGGAGACCCGGTGCCCGTCCAGCGGGCGTCGGCGAGCATCCGCGCGAAGGCCGCGCCGACGCGCGCGTGCAGGGCGGCGGGCGTCGGCGTGACGGCGAACAGCCCGTCGCCGCTCTCGTAGGGACGCAGCCAGGGCGCCCAGGACGGGCGGGCCTGGCAGTGGGCCCACCAGAACTGCCAGCTGCCGGCGCCCGGTTCGACCGCGTAGTCGTGTCGCACGCCCGGCGCGAGAACCACCAGGTCCCCCGCGCCGGCCCGCGCCTCGGCGGCTCCCTGGCGCAGCCGGCCGCGCCCGCCCGTGGTCCAGGTGAACAGCCAGCTGTCGGCGCCGCGCGGCCTGGTGACGTCGTACCCCTCGGGCTGGTCGTAGCGGCCGACCACGACCAGGCCGGGTGGCGGCGCAGCAGTCTCGGGCAATCCGTCAGCGTTCACGGGCATCCTCCTCGAGTTCCCCGCGGCCTAGCGTGACGAGCGTAGGACAGCCGACCGAGGAGTGGACGCATGACAGTCACGGAAAGGAGCGCCGCCGGTGCCCCGCTGCTGACCCGGGAAGGGCTCAGGCGGTTCGAAAAGAACGGCTTCACGGTCCTGCGCGGGCTGTTCGGGCGCGACGAGATCGACCGGCTCTGCGCGCACTTCGCGCGGCTGCACGCGGCCGGTCCGGTGCCCGGGCACTTCCGGCCGCGTGTCTCCGAGGACCCGCTGGCGGCGTATCCCCGGGTGATGCATCCGCACGAGATCAGCGAGCCCGCGCGCCGCGTCCTGCTGGACGCCCGGCTCGGCGCGGTGCTGGAGGTGCTGCTCGGCGAGGAGGTGCTCGCCGCGCAGAGCATGTTCTACTTCAAGCCGCCCGGCGCCCGGGGCCAGGCGCTGCACCAGGACAACTTCTATCTGCGCGTGGAGCCGGGCACGTGTGTGGCGGCCTGGGTGGCCTGCGACGTGATCGACCGGGTCAACGGCGGTCTGGAGGTCGTCCCCGGTACGCACCGCATGGACGTGTTCTGCCCCGAGGAGGCGGACGCGGAGGTGTCGTTCGCGCGGGAGTACGTGCCCCCGCCGCCGGGCCTGGCGGCCGTGCCGGTCGACATGGCGCCGGGGGACGTGCTGTTCTTCAACGGCAGCCTGGTGCACGGCTCGCAGCCCAACCGCTCCGCGGACCGCTTCCGCCGGTCGTTCATCGCCCACTACGTCGGCCGGTCCGCCGAGCGCATCGGGACGCACTACCGCACCCTGACGATGGACGGCACGCGCGTGCCACTGCCCGTGAGCGAGGGGGCGGGCCCGTGCGGCACGGAGTTCGCACCGCGGGGACCCCACTAGGCCGGGCACGCCCTGGCCCAGGTCAGCCGTGTCCGACGATCGCGTGGGGCGCGTACGGCTGCTGCAGCTCCTCGAGCTCCTTGTCGCTGAGCTCCAGCTCGACCGCGGCCACCGCGTCCTCGATGTGGTGCGGCTTGGCGGCACCGACGATCGGGGCCGCCACCGTGTCCTGGTGCAGCAGCCAGGCGAGGGCGACCTGGGCGCGCGGGACGCCGCGGTCGTTCGCGATGCGGGTGACGGCCTCGACGATGGTGCGGTCGCCGTCCGGGTAGAGGCGGCTGCCGAAGTTGTCGTTGGCGCTGCGCTCCGTCACGGTGCCCCAGTCCCGGGTGAGCCGGCCGCGTGCGAGCGGGCTCCAGGGCAGGACGCCGACGCCCTGGTCGGCGCAGAGCGGCAGCATCTCGCGCTCCTCCTCGCGGTAGAGGAGGTTGTAGTGGTTCTGCATGGACACGAACTTCGTCCAGCCGTTGCGCTCGGCGGTGTACTGCATCTTGGAGAACTGCCAGGCGAACATCGAACTCGCCCCGATGTAGCGGACCTTGCCCGCCTTCACCACGTCGTGCAGGGCCTCCATCGTCTCCTCGACCGGGGTGTGCGGGTCGAAGCGGTGGATCTGGTAGAGGTCGACGTAGTCGGTGCCGAGCCGGCTGAGGCTGTGGTCGATCTCGGACAGGATCGCCTTGCGCGACAGGCCCGCGCCGTTGGGTCCGGGCCGCATCCGGCCGTTCACCTTCGTGGCGAGGACGATCTCGTCACGGTGCGCGAACTCGCGCAGCGCCGCACCGACGATCTCCTCGCTGGTGCCGTCGGAGTAGACGTTCGCCGTGTCGAAGAAGTTGATCCCGGCCTCCAGCGCCTGCCGGATCAGCGGACGCGAGGCGTCCTCGTCGAGGGTCCACTCGTGCGTGCCGCGGTCGGGCAGTCCGTAGGTCATACAGCCCAGACAGATCCGTGACACGTCGAGGCCCGTCGAACCGAGCTTCACATACTGCATCGTTGCTGCTCCTGCCTTCGGGATCGGGTATCAGTGGCGAGCGTACGACGTGAGGTCCCGTGCGCCTCCGCTTCACCTTCCCCACTTGACGGCGGGCGGCACCGGACGATTTCATCCAGGGACGTGCCGCCGCGCGCAGCGGGGCACACAGAGGTGCGCCCAGCCGGTAGCGGACGAGCTCCAAGTCCGGCCCAAGTCGCCAGGACCGACCGGACACCCGGTCCGAGGCGGGGTCGTACCCGCGATTGATGGAGCGGACATGCCCGTCAAGGGTGTCTACCGCGTCGGAGGTCTCGGGACGACCGTCGGCGCATGTGTTCTTCTCGTCGCCGGACTGTCGGCGTGCGGATCCTCCCCCGCGCCGTCGGGCTCGCCGAGCGGTTCCGCGAAGGCTTCGGGCACGTCCGGCGCGAAACCGGCGGCCGCCGGCGTGCGCCTGCCGCCCCGGCACGCCGGCTTCGACTACCAGATCGGCGGCGCCTATCCCCCGCCGGCGGACGTCCGCATCGTCAGCCGCGACCGCACGGCGCCACCGGCGCCCGGCCTCTACAACGTCTGCTACGTCAACGCCTTCCAGGCCCAGCCGGACGAGACCGGCTCCTGGCCCGCCGACCTGCTGCTGCGGGACGCCAAGGGCAAGGTCGTCGTCGACGAGGACTGGGGCGAGGCACTGCTAGACATCCGCACCCCGGCCAAGCGCGCCCGCGTGGCAGCACGGGTCGGCAGGTGGATCGACGGCTGCGCGGCCAAGGGCTACGAAGCCGTCGAGCCCGACAACTACGACAGCTACACCCGCTCCCGGCACCTGCTGACCGCCAACGACGCCACCGCCTTCATCACGCTCCTGGCGCGGCGCGCGCACGCCCGGCACCTGGCGATCGGGCAGAAGAACACGGTGGAGCTGGCCGGGCTCAGGAAGCGGGCGGGGCTCGACTTCGCGGTGGCCGAGGAGTGCGCCGAGTACGACGAGTGCGGGACGTACGCGAAGGCCTTCGACGACCGGGTCCTGGTGATCGAGTACTCGGACGGCGGGTTCCGCAAGGCGCTGGCGGGCTTCCGGGACCGGCTGAGCATCGTCCGCCGGGACGTGATGGTGTCGACGCCGGGCAGCGGCCACTACGTCCGCAGGGCGGGGTGAGCGCGATGACCGACGGCATGACGCGTCGCCGGCTGGTGCTGGGCGCCGCCTCCGCGGCCTCGGCCGCCGCCGTGAGCGGGTGCGCCGGCGGCGGCTCGGACGGGGTCGGCGCCGACGGCAAGGTCACCGTGGAGCTGTGGCACGGACAGGCGGACACGGCCCGCAAGGCGCTGGAGAAGCTGGTCGACGAGTTCAACCGCACGCATCCCTCGATCCGTGTCGACGCGGGCGGCGGCGGGGTCCTGTCCGACGCGATGCTGCAGAAGGTGACCGCAGCGCTCGCGGCCGGCTCCTACCCGGACATCGCCTACATCTTCGGCTCGGACCTGGCCAGCGTGGCGCGCTCGCCGCGCGTGGTCGACCTGACCGACGCGATGCGCGGCGGGCCGACGCCGTGGAGCTCGTACTGGAAGCCGGTGCGCGAGGCCGTGACGGTCAACGGCCAGGTGCGGGCGGCGCCCGCCGTGCTCGACTCGCTCGCGGTCGTCTACAACCGCACGCTGTTCCGGCGGGCCGGTGTCCCCTTCCCGAAGGCCGGCTGGACCTGGGACGAGTTCACCGCCACCGCGCGGAAGCTGACCGACTCCGGCCGCGGCGTCTTCGGCACGGGCTGGCCGGGCGTCGGCGACGAGGACACCGTCTGGCGGCTGTGGCCGATGATCTGGGACCTCGGCGGGGAGGTCGTCGCCGCGGACGGCAAGCACATCGGCTTCGCGAAGCAGGGTGTACGGGCGCTGGAGACGGTCGCCCGCCTCGCCCGCGACAAGAGCGTCTACGTCGACATGAAGACCGGCAGCGAGCAGATGTACCAGGTCTTCCTCAGCGGCCGGATGGCCATGGTCCCCACCGGGCCCTGGCAGTTGCCGGACATCATCACCGCCGGCGTCGACTACGACGTGGTGCCGCTGCCCTCGTACAGCGGGCGGGCGGTGACCATCTCGGGCCCGGACACCTGGACGGTGTTCGACAACGGCAGCGCGCGTTCCCGGGCCGCCCAGGAGTTCGTGCGCTGGATGATGCAGCCCGCGCAGGACGTGCGCTGGGACGCCTCGGCGGGCAGCCTGCCGCTGAGCACGGCGACCGCCGCCCGGCCGGAGTGGCGGCGGCACAGCGCCGACACCACGGGCCTGGGCGTGTTCACCGACGCCCTGCGCTCCGCCCGCGTCCGCCCCATCCACGCCGCGTACCCGCAGATCTCCCAGGCGCTCGGCGAGGCGGCCGTCTCCGTCCTGCTCGGCCGGGACTCCCCTGCGAACGCCGTGCACCGATGCGCCGAGAAGGCCGATGCGGCCCTGCTGATCCCCAGGTGACTTCCCCGGTACGGGAGACCGTCATGTCCACACTGCCCCGCGCCCTCACACTCGCCCCACAGGCACCTGCCGTCCCGGCCGCCGACCGGCGGGCCGCCCGCCGCCGTGCCCGCCGCGAACGGGCCACAGCCTGGGCCTTCATCAGCCCGTCGGTCGTGGTGATCCTCGGCCTGAGCATCGTCCCCGTCGTCTGGTCGCTGCTGCTGTCGTTCCGCGCGGACGACCTCGTCACGCCCGGCCGCTGGGTCGGCCTCGACAACTACCGCGCCCTCGTCCAGGACCCCAACTTCCGTACGGCGGTGGGCAACACGCTGCTGTACTCGGCGCTCTACGTCCCGCTCAGCCTGGTCGGCGGGCTCGCCCTCGCGCTGGCCCTCAACCGCAGCATCCGCTTCATCGGGCTGTACCGCACCCTGGTGTTCATCCCGTTCGTGGTGTCGGCGACCGCCCAGGGCGTGCTGTTCTCCTTCATCCTCGACCCCGACTTCGGCGTCGCCAACGCGCTGCTGCACCATCTCGGCATCTCCCGGCAGGGCTTCCTCTCCGACCCCGGCCAGGCCCTGTACCTGCTGGTCCTCATCTCCCTGTGGAACGGCGTCGGGTTCTGCGTCGTCGTCTATCTGGCGGCCCTCCAGGACGTGCCGCCCGAACTGGTGGAGTCGGCGCGGCTCGACGGCGCGAACCGCCGCCAGATCCTGTGGAACGTCACGCTGCCCGCGCTCACGCCGGTCACCGTGTTCCTGCTGCTGTGGCAGCTCATCACCGCGCTGCAGGTGTTCGACCTGATCTACGTCACCACCAAGGGCGGCCCGCTCGACTCCACGACCGTCGTCGTCTACTTCGTCTGGCAGCAGGCCTTCCAGCTCTTCACCGCCGGATACGGGGCGGCCTCGGCGTACGTCCTCGCGGTGGCGCTGCTGCTGGCGGGCGGCGCCCTGCATCTCCTGCGACGCCGGCAGGGCCGTACGGAAGGAGCCGCCCGATGAGCGCGCGCCGTACGACGATCGGCTGGCACCTGCTGCTCGCCCCGCTCGCGCTGGCCTTCGCGCTGCCGCTGGTGTGGCTGCTGCTGAGCTCGGTGATGTCGGACGCGGAGATCAACCGCTTCCCGCCCGCGCTGTGGCCCGACGGCATCCATCTGGGCGGCTACCGCTATGTGCTCGGCAACGCGATGTTCCCGCGTTGGTTCCTCAACTCCCTGATCGTGTCGACGGTCGCGGTCGCGTCGAACCTGTTGTTCGGCGCCCTGGGCGGGTACGCGTTCGCGCGGATGCGGTTCGGCGGGTCGCGGCTGATGCTCGGGCTGATGCTGGCGACGATGGTCGTGCCGTTCCAGCTGACGATGATCCCGACGTTCCTGGTGATGAAGTGGTTCGGGCTGATCGACACGCTGGGCGCGCTGATCGTGCCGTCGCTGGTGACGCCCTTCGCGGTGTTCCTGTTCCGGCAGTTCTTCCTCTCGCTGCCGCGCGAGATGGAGGAGGCCGCCTGGATCGACGGGTGTTCGCGGCTGCGGGTGCTGTTCTCGATCGTGCTGCCACTGGCCCGGCCCGCGCTCGCCACGGTCGCCGTCCTGACCTTCCTGACCGCGTGGAACGACCTGTCGTGGCCGCTGATCGCCATCAACCACGACACGCAGTACACGCTCCAGCTGGGCCTGACCACCTTCCAGGGCCAGCACCACACCAAGTGGTCCGCGGTGATGGCGGGCAACGTGATCACGGTGCTGCCCGTGCTGATCGCGTTCCTGCTCGCCCAGAAGACGTTCGTCCAGTCGCTCACGTCGAGCGGGATCAAGGGGTGACAGAAGTGTCGTACGACCTGCTGGTGATCGGGGACGTCAACCCCGACGTGGTGCTCGGCCCGGTGCGCGGGCTCGAGTTCGGCCAGCGCGAACAGCTCGTGGAAAACGGCCGGTTGGTGCTGGGCGGGTCCGCGGCGATCATGGCGTGCGGGGCGGCCCGCCTGGGGCTGCGGGTCGCCTTCGCGGGGCGGGTGGGCGACGACGCGGCGGGCGCGTTCGTGCGCCAGGCCCTCGCGGCACGCGGCGTCGACGTCAGCCATGTCGTCGTGGACCCCCAACTGCCCACTCCGCTCACGGCGATCGTGACCACGGGCGACGGCGAGCGCGCGATCCTCACCTCGTCCGGCTGCCTGGCCGCGACGGGTCCGCAGGACGTGCCGGCCGAACTGCTCGCCGGGGCCCGGCATGTACACGCGGCCTCCTTCTTCCTGATGCCGCGCCTCGCCCGGTCGCTGGCCGACGTCTTCGCCGAGGCCCGCGCGCACGGGGCGACCACCTCGCTCGACACCAACGACGACCCCGCCGCCCGCTGGGACCGCGCCCCGCTGGACCCGGTCCTCAAGGTCACCGACGTGCTGCTGCCGAACGCCGCGGAGGCCCGTGCCCTGTCCGGGCTGGACCGACTGACCGATGCCGCACAGTTGTTGACCCGCTACGGCCCGACGGTCGTCGTCAAGGACGGGGCGGAGGGCGCCCTCGCCTGCGCCGGCGGCGAGCCGCTGCGCGTCGGGGCGGTGCCCGTCGAGCCCGTGGACGCGGTGGGCGCCGGGGACAGTTTCGACGCCGGTTTCGTCGCGGCGCGGCTGCGCGGACTGGAGCTGCGGGCGTCCGTCCAGATCGCCGTCGCGTGCGGCTCACTGTCGACGCGCGGCCACGGCGGTACGGCGACGCAGCCGACGTGGGACGAGGCTTGGGCCGCGTCCGACCTGAAAGGGACCGAATGAAGATCGCCTTCGTGGGGGCGGGCAGCGTGGTGTTCACGCAGGGCCTGCTGGCGGACCTGTTCGCCTTCCCCGAACTCGCCCACGCCCGCATCGCGTTGCACGACATCGACCCCGAACGGCTGGCGACCGCGGAGGGCGCCGCCCGCCACATCGCGGAGGTACGGGGGGCGAAGCCGGCGATCTCCGCGCACCTGGACCGGCGGGCGGCGCTGGCGGACGCCGACTTCGTCGTCAACATCGTCCAGGTCGGCATGGACGCGGCCACCCGCACCGACTTCGCGGTCCCGGCCCGCCACGGCGTGCGCCAGACCATCGGCGACACGCTCGGCATCGGCGGCATCTTCCGGGCGCTGCGGACATTCCCCGTCCTGCGGGGCATCGCCGAGGACATGGCCGAACTCTGCCCGGACGCGCAGCTGTTGAACTACACCAACCCGATGGCGATGAACGTGCTCTATCTGAGCCGGATCGCTCCGCGGCTGAAGGTCACCGGCCTGTGCCACTCGGTGTACTGGACGATGCACGATCTCTCCGCCCTGGTGAACGTGCCCTTCGAGGAGGTCAGTTATCTGGCCGCCGGCGTCAACCACCAGGCGTGGGTGCTGCGTTTCGAGCGGGAGGGGCGGAACCTGTACCCCCTGCTGGACGAGGCGATCGCCCGCGATCCCGGTCTGCTGCGCCGGGTCCGCGTGGACATGTACCGCAGGCTGGGCCACTACCCCACCGAGACGAGCGAGCACTCCTCCGAGTACGTGCCCTGGTATCTGCACCACGACAGTGAGATCGAGCGGCTCCGGCTGCCGGTCGGCGCGTACCTGGAGATCATCAAGGAGAACGCGGCGAGCTACGAGCAGACCCGCGACGCCCTCGCGGCGGGCCGGCCGCTGCCGGTGGAGGGCACGCTGGAGTACGCCCCGCAGATCATCCACAGCACGGTCACAGGCACGCCCCGCACGGTGTACGGCAACGTCCCCAACCGCGGCCTGATCGCCAACCTGCCGGCCGACTCGGTGGTCGAAGTGCCGTGTCTGGTGGACTCGTCTGGCGTTCAGCCGACCCGCGTCGGTGCGCTGCCCCCGCAGTGCGCGGCACTCAACAGCGCCTACGTCTCCGTCACCGACCTGGTGGTCCGCGCCGCCACGGACGGCGATCCCCGCCACATCAGACACGCCGCGATGGCCGACCCGGCAACGGCCGCGGCACTCCCGGTGGAACGCATCTGGGACCTGTGCGACGACCTCGTACGGGCCCACGGAGACCTGCTGCAGCCGGAACTGCGCGCGGAACTGGGGCACTGACGGGCGGACGACCGGGCGCGGGGATGCCCGGGGCTGCCCGGGGCTGCTCCTGGCGCGATGACTTCCGGGGTGTCGCGGGGTCCGCGGCGAGGTGGAGGTCCCCTCCGCCGATCCCCGCTTCCTTCCGTGTCTCCCCCGCCACCGCGCGGCACCTGCGCGAGCAGCTGGACGGCTTCGGTGCGCTGGTCGTCGGCCGCCGTCTGTTCGACGTCGCGCAGGGCTGGGGCGGCAGTCATCCCTTCGGGGTGCCGGTCTTCGTCGTGACCCACCGGGCACCCACGGACTGGGACCACCCGGACGCCCCGTTCGCGTTCGTCACCGACGGCCTGGACAGCGCGGTGCGCCAGGCCAAGGCGGTGGCCGGGGAGCGTGCCGTCGGGGTGGCCGCGGGCGATCTGGCCCGGCAGGCCCTGGACGCCGGGCTGCTGGACGAGATATGTCGACCTCGTGCCGGTGCTCCTGGGCGGTGGCACCCGCCTCGTCGGGGACCTCGCCAAGGCGCCGGTCGCGCTCTCGACGCCGCGCGTCGTCGAGAGCGCCGGGGTCACCCACCTCTGCTTCACGGTGGACGGCGACGCCTGAGGTGAGTGGGCGTCAACCGCGGGCCAACAGCTCCAGAGCCCGTTCCCAACCGAACTCCGGTCGGGAGCCGTCCTGTTCGGGATCGCCCGAGTACGGCTCGCCGAACCGCACGCCCATCCCGCGCAGCCGGGTCAGGCTGTCCTGGTAGGCGGGGTGGGCGGCCAACGCGTCGGCCACGCACGGGAGTACGGCGACCGGGACGCCCAGGCCGTAGCTCTCGCAGAGGGTCGCCACCGCCAGGGTGTCGGCCAGACCGGCCGCCCACTTGTTGATCGTGTTGAAGGTGGCGGGCGCGACGACGACGGCGTCCGGCGGCGGAAAGGGCCGCGGATCACCGGGAGTTCGCCAGGCGGAGCGGATGGCGCGGCCGGTCTGCGCCGCGACCGCGTCGGTGTCGAAGAAGCCGTTCATGGCGACCGGCGTCGCGATGACCCCGACCTCCCAACCCCGCGTCTGCGCGGCGGTGATCAGCTCGCCGACGTCGGCGGCGATGCCCGCGGCGCAGACGACGACGTAGAAGAAGGGTTTCCCGGCCTGTTCGGTCATTCGGGAACCCTACTGAGCCGGGAACCCTACTGAAGGGGGAAGGTCCGGCCGCGTTCGGATTCGGGGCGCGGGCCGTGGATGCGGCGTTCCTTCTCCTCGATCGGCACGTCGTTGATGCTGGCCTCGCGGCGGGTCATCAGGCCGTGCTCGTCGAACTCCCAGAGTTCGTTGCCGTAGGAGCGGTACCACTGGCCGTCGGCGTCGTGGCACTCGTACTGGAAGCGGACGGCGATGCGGTTGCCGTCGAAGGCCCACAGGTCCTTGCGCAGCGCGTAGTCCAGCTCGCGCTCCCACTTGGCGGTGAGGAGCTCGACGATCTCGGCGCGGCCGGTGACGAACGCGTCGCGGTTGCGCCAGACCGAGTCCTCCGAGTAGGCGAGCGAGACCTTGTGCGGGTCGCGGGTGTTCCAGGCGTCCTCGGCGGCCTGCACCTTCTGCGCGGCCGTCTCTCGGGTGAACGGGGGCAGGGGCGGACGGTCGGCCATGAGATTCCTCCTCGACGGGCGGACGACGGCGGAGAACGTGCGTTCTCCGACCGGCTGCTACCGTAGGAGAACGCACGTTCTCGCGTCAAGGAGAGGCAGTACGCCGCATGGCCGTCATGGACAGCGCAGTCGCCCGTGAGCAGGCGCTGGACGCCGCCGAGGAGTTGTTCTACGGGCGCGGCATCCAGTCCGTCGGCATGGACGACATCCGAGGCGCCTCGGGCGTCTCGCTCAAGCGGCTCTACCAGCTGTTCCCGGCGAAGGAGCAGCTGGTCGAGGCATATCTGGAACGACGCGACGCGCGCTGGCGCAGCCGTCTCGCCGAGCATGTGCGGCGGCACGCGGACCCCGAGGAGCGGATCCTCGCCGTCTTCGACTGGCTGGAGCAGTGGTTCGGCGAGGCCGGCTTCCGCGGCTGCGCCTGGATCAACTCGTACGGCGAACTGGGCGCGACGTCGGAGCGCGTGACGGCCCAAGTACGGTCCCACAAGCGGGCGTTCCGCGCGTACCTCGCCCAACTCGTGGCAGACGCGGGCCTCTCCAGCACCCTGACCGGCCAGCTGTTCCTTCTCGCGGAGGGCGCCATGGTCACCGCGGGCATGACCGAGACCACGGACCCGGCCCGGGAGGCACGGGAGGCGGCACGGGTGTTGTTGCGGGCGGGGTGAGGTGGGGTGCTCTGGTGGGGTGCCGCGGCAGTGGCCGAGGGGGTTGAGCGGTGGCGGTCCGAGGGACACCGCCCGCCGGCCCGCGTCAACCACGTGTGCCGGGCCGGCACCGCCGCCCCAAGACCACCCGCGCGGCAGGCCCGGCCGCTCCCGCCGTCCGGCGAGGCCTCAGTCTGCGGACACCGTGATCGCGCCCACCGGGCACGCCCTGGCCGCCTCGCGGGTCATGGGGTCGGTCGTGGCATCCTCGTGGCCCGGTAGCAGCGTGCTGAAGCCGTCGTCGTCCTGGGTGAAGACCTTCGGGGCGGACAGGGCGCACTGGCCCGCGCCGATGCAGGTGTCCTTGTCGATGTCGATGTGCATGGCGTGCAGCCTCTTACCAGGTCACGGGGAGTTCCAGCATCCCCTGGATCGTGTCGCCGGGCTTGAAGGGGATCTCGTCCGCCGGAGCGGCGAGACGCAGCGTCGGCAGCCGGTCGAAAAGACTGTGCAGGGCGATCTCCAGCTCGGCACGGGCCAGGTTCTGCCCCAGGCACTGGTGGATGCCGAACCCGAACGCCACGTGGTGGCGGGCGGACCGGTGCCAGTCGAGCGTGTCGGGCGCCGGGTAGACGTCCTCGTCGCGGTTGATGACCGAGGTCGCGAAGACCACGCCGTCCCCCGCCCGGATCGTCGTGCCGCCGGCCTCGATGTCCTCCGTCGCCCTGCGCAGCAGCCCGTCGGCGATCGACAGCATCCGCATCAGCTCCTCGACCGCGGACGGCAGCAGCTCCGGGTTGCCCCGCAACTCGGCCAGCTGCTCCGGGTGCTGGAGCAGGGTGAAGGTGCCCAGCGAGATCATGTTGGCCGTCGTCTCGTGCCCCGCGATCAGCAGGATCGTCGCGAAGGCGATGACGTCCTGCCGGTCCAGCTCCCCCTCCCGCAGCTGCCGGTGCACGAGTTCGTCGAGGATCCCGTCGCCGGGCACCGCCTCCTTCTGCTTGCGGTCGATCAACTCCTCGAAATAGCCGTCCAGTTGGCGGCGGGCCTCCTCGACGTCCTCGACCCTGGGCCCGCGCAGCAGCCGCCGCGACCGCCCCTCGAAGAACTCGTGGTCGGCGTAGGGCACACCGAGCAGCGCGCAGATCACCATCGACGGCACGGGCAGCGCGAAGGCGCTCACCAGCTCGGCCGGAGGCCCCTGCGCGATCATCGTGTCGAGCAGCTCGTCCACGATCCGCTGGATCTGCGGGCGCAGTTCGACGGCGCGCCGCAGGGTGAAGCTGGGCACCATCATCCGCCGCTGGACGCGGTGCTTCGGGTCGTCGACGCCGAGCAGCGCCAGCCTCCGCTCCTTCACCGCGGCGAACCGCTCGGTGGGCGCGGGGAATTCGGGATGGGTGCGGTCGGTCGACAGCCGTTGATCGGCGAGCAGGTCGCGGGCGAGCGCGTGACCCGTCACCAGCCAGGCGGAACGGCCGTCGTAGAGCGTGACCCGGCTCAGCGGGCGGGTGGCACGCAGAGGCTCGTATGCGGTGGGGGGCTGGTAGGGGCAGGACCGGTCCTGGGGAAAGGCCACAGGTTCCGTTTCCGGCATGGAAGACCTCGCAGACGAAGAGTGCGTCGTGCAGATCTTCATTAGATGCCCGAGGCATCTATGAGGCGACGAGAAGTTCGGCCAGATCGGTGGTGAGGACATTCTGGCCGGGGATACTCGCACAGGTGTCGCACCGGGACCCGTGCCGCATCCATGCCGCACCCGCGCCGCGCCCGGCGCGACCCCCCGGAGCGGGGTGGGCGGCCGCCGAGTGGCGTGATCACGGCGCCGGGCCTACAGATGGTGGTGGCCCGATACGGACCACCGGTGTGGATGAATCACGGGCACGCCGGTGTTGATGGACGGTGCCAGCCAGCAAGGACTCGACGATGGGACGGAAGTCATGCCTCTCGAGGGCCAGTACGAACCCAGCCCGGAGCAGTGGGTACGCGACCAGGTGGAGCTGTACGAGAGCTCCGGCGGCACGAAGGGGACGACCCTGCGGGACACCGGTCTCCCCGTGATCGTGCTCACGAGCCGCGGCGTCAAGAGCGGCAAGATCCGCAAGACGCCGCTGATGCGCGTCGAGCACGACGGGCGGTACGCCGTGGTCGCCTCCCAGGGCGGCGCCCCCAAGCACCCCACCTGGTACCACAACCTCAAGGGCGATCCCCATGTGGAGCTCCAGGACGGTCCGGCGAAGCGGGACATGACGGCGCGTGAGGTCACCGGGGCGGAGAAGGACCAGTGGTGGGAGCGCGCGGTGGCGGCGTATCCGCCGTACGCCGACTACCAGCGGAAGACCGACCGGCAGATCCCGGTCTTCGTCCTCGAACCGGCCCAGTAGCGCACGCCGCCCGGGCCCGGTCCGCCGGCCGGCCGAAGGGGGCCGCAGACAGGGCCCGGGACCGCCCCGCAAAAAATCTTCGTCAGGGTGCGCATGAACCCCATGACGTGGGGCACGCGTGCGTCAGGCCCCGCCGCGTTCCCCCGTCGCGGCGGGGCTTTCCCGTGCCTCCTCGGCGGGCCGGTCGGTGATGTCGAGGAAGATCTGGTCCGCCTCGGCCACGTCCTTCGCCAGCGAGCGCTTGATGCGCACGGAGACCTCCTCGACCTCTTCGCTGTCCAGGCCGGGCACCAGGTCGACACGCGCGGCGACCAGGGCCGTGTCGAGGCCCGTCTTCATCGTGAACAGCGCCTCGACGCTGTCGATCTCGGGCTGCTCGGCGAGCAGGGAGCGGATCCGTTCCGCCGTCTCGGGGTCGGCGGACTCCCCGATCAGCTGGTCGCGCGCCTCGCGGCCCAGGCGGTAGGCGACGTAGACGAGCAGCGCGCCGATCGCGAACGAGGCCGACGCCTCGTACACCACCTGCCCGGTGACCATGTGCAGCGCCATGCCGACGGCGGCGAACGTCACGCCGAGCACCGCGGTGCCGTCCTCGGCGACCACCGT
Organism: Streptomyces sp. NPDC057616; assembly: GCF_042800575.1. Lineage (NCBI taxonomy): Bacteria > Bacillati > Actinomycetota > Actinomycetes > Kitasatosporales > Streptomycetaceae > Streptomyces > Streptomyces sp. NPDC057616. The sequence continues at coordinate 31,973 of NZ_JBHVGU010000056.1, read as the reverse complement.
GCGCAGGGCGGGGTCGCGCATCCCGGCCCTGCCGCCCTGGCGGCGCACCTGGTGCAGGGCCCGCAGCAGCGAGACGCCCTCGGCCACGAAGGCGACGCCGAGCACGATCAGGCCCGCCACATAGCCGCTGAGCGTCTCGTCGGCGCCGTTCTTGAGGGCCTCGGCGCCCTGGAAGACGGAGAAGCAGCCGCCCATGACGAAGATCCCGACGGCCGCGAGGAGCGACCAGAAGAACCGCTCCTTGCCGTAGCCGAAGGGATGCCGCTGGTCGGCCGGCCGCCTGCTGCGGCGCAGCGCCGCCAGCAGGAAGACCTCGTTGAGGCTGTCGGCCACGGAGTGCGCCGCTTCCGACAGCAGCGCGGGCGAGCCGGCGATCAGACCACCGACCGCCTTGGCCGCCGCGATCAGCAGGTTGGCCGCCAGCGCCACCAGCACGGTGATCCGCGTCCTGCTGTCCTTCTTGGTGTTCGAGGATGTCCCACTCACCTTCGCCGAATGCCCCTGTCCTGCGGGATCACACCGTGCGGGCGGCGGAAATCGGGGAACGCGTAGCTCACGGGGCCACGCGACGCAGGGAGGAATCATGGAAGGCGGGGGCAACGGCTCCTACGGCCACGAGACGTTCAGGCGGTCCAGGAGCCATTTCACCGACCGCGTCACCGCGGACGGCCGCGACGGGTGGCCGGTGGAGGCGGGCCGCTACCGGCTGGTGGTCAGCCGTGCCTGTCCGTGGGCGAGCCGGGCGCTGGTCTCACGCCGGCTGCTCGGCCTGGAGGACGCGCTGTCCCTCGCCGTCGCCGACCCCGTCCAGGACGACCGCAGCTGGCGCTTCACCCTGGATCCCGACGGCCGCGACCCGGTCCTCGGCATCCGCTTCCTGAGCGAGGCCTACGACCGGCGGGAGACGGGCTACCCGGGCGGGGTGAGCGTGCCCGCGCTCGTCGACGTCCCCAGCGGCAAGCTGGTCACCAACGACTACCAGCAGCTCACCCTCGACCTCGCCACCGAGTGGACGGCCCTGCATCGCGACGGGGCACCCGACCTGTACCCGCAGGGCCGGCGCGACGAGATCGACGCGGTGATGGCGGACGTCTACCAGGACGTCAACAACGGTGTGTACCGGGCGGGTTTCGCCACCGACCAGAAGGAGTACGAGGAGGCGTACACAGGTGTCTTCCGGCGGCTGGAGCTGGTGACACGACGACTGGAGGGGCAGCGCTATCTTGTCGGCGACACGATCACCGAGGCGGACATCCGGCTGTTCACCACCTTGGTCCGCTTCGACGCCGTCTACCACGGCCATTTCAAGTGCAACCGCTGGAAGGTGACGGAGAACCCGATCCTGTGGGCGTACGTCCGCGATCTCTACCAGACGCCCGGGTTCGGTGACACCGTCGACTTCGATCACATCAAACGGCACTACTACCAGGTCCACACCGGCATCAACCCGACCGGGATCGTCCCCGTCGGACCGGAGCTGTCGGGCTGGCTCGCATCCCACTTCCGGGAGGAGCTGGGCGGGCGCCCGTTCGGCGACGGGACACCACCGGGGCCCGTGCCCGCGGGCGAGGAGATCGCGGCCGAAGGTCGACCCTGACCGATGAAGGAGAAAGACGTGGCGAAGACGAAGAAGAAGAAAATGAAGCTGCCTCTGGCCTACAAGCCGCTGGGGTTCGTCATGGGCTGGACCAGCGGAGCCCTCGCCGGGCTCGTCTTCCGCAAGACGTGGATGGCGCTGCGGCACGAGGAGGACGCGCCCGACGCCCTGGACCAGGACCGCGGCTGGGGCGAGATCCTGTTCGCGGCGGCGGTCCAGGGCGCGCTGTTCGCCGTGGTGCGCAGCGCGGTGGACCGCACGGGCGCGAAGGCCATCGAGCGCTCGACGGGCGTCTGGCCGGCCACCGACCCGGGCGGCAGGGACTGACGCACCCGCGGGGCAGGTGCTGACGGACCCGGGCGGCAGGGGGTGACGCCCGGGTCCGTCAGCCCTGCTTGGGCGCCCTCGGTGTGACGCGGAGCAGCGAGAACGAGTGGCCGGCCGGATCGGCGTATCCACGTATCTCGAACGGCCCGGACGCGTCCTTCGTCTCCAGCGGGCGCCCGCCGAGCTCCACCACCTTGCGCTCCGCCGCGTCCAGGTCCGCCACGACGAAGTCGATGTGGGCCTGGAGCGAGTTCTCGGGGCGCGGCCAGCTCGGCGGGGTCGCGTTCACGTCGCGGCGGAAGGCCATGCGGGTGCCGTCGGCGCCCCTGATCTCCACGCGGTTCGCGGTCGCGTCCGTCTGCTCGGCCTCCAGCAGCTCCATGTAGAACACCGCGAGCGTCTCGGGCTCGGCGCAGTCGAGCACCACGAAGCCCGCTTCCACCAGTGGCATGTCTCCTCCGTACGGTTCGGGCGCGGGGCGTCGTGCTCCGCCGCTCAGTACCTTCGCGGATATCCCCGTCCGGCCGTTTCAGTCGCCGCCCGGGCCCTCGCCGCCCGCGCCTTCGTCATGATTGACCGCCGCCGGTCCTCTCCCCGATCTCCGCCAGCCGCGCCGCCGCCGCCGTCAGCAGCAGGTCCAGGGCGGCCGGGTAGGAACTGCGGTTCATGTCGGCCACGAGGTGGCCCGCCGTCGCGGCGATGTGCGGGTGGGTCTCGGCGGGCAGCCGGGCGTACGTCGCCCGCCACACGGCCGTATCCGCCTCCCGGGCCGCCTTCGGCAGGGCGACGCTCGCCGAGTCGAGGGCGGCGAAGGCGAGGGACTGGTCGACGAAGGCGTGGTAGATGCGCACCGCGTCGGGGTCGGGGAAGCCGGCGTCGCGCAGCACGCCGAGGATGGTCTCCACGGCCTGGATCTCGTGGACGCGCCCGGTCACCCGGTAGCTGCTCAGGACGGCCGCGCGGGGATGCGCGAGGGCGCCCGCGTGCACGCGCAGGCCGAGGTCGCGCAGGTCGGCCCGCCAGTCACCGGTGGGGCGCCAGGTGCGCATCGTACGGCCGATGAGCTCGTCGGCGACGGCGAGCATCAGGTCGTCGGTGTGCCGGAAGTAGCGGTAGAGGGAGCTGGGATCGGCTCCGAGGGCGCGACCGAGGCGGCGCACCGACAGGGCCTCCGCGCCGTGCTCCTCCATCAAACGCAGCGCGGTGGCGACGATCAGCTCCTCGGAGAGGACGACGCCCTGCTTGGTGGGGCGTCTGCGCCGCCGGGCGCCGGGCGGGACGACGCGCTCGCTCATGGTCTGCCTCCCTGGGGCCGGTGCTCCGGTGGTGCGCCACCTTATGACAACACCGTTGACCTGTTAAGTCCCCGGGCAGTTTCATGTGCGGTCACCGGGGCCGACCAGGGCCCCCCGGTGCGAGCGGAGACCCGGCCATGTCCGATCAGCCCTTCGGTGCACAACCACCAGCGCGGCCCGCGCTGCGCAAGTCCCTCGGCGTGCTGGACGGCATCGCCATCGCCGCGTCCAGTACGGCCGCGACCACCAGCATCGGCATCGGCCTCGGTGTCACGGCCGGTGTGGTCGGCCTGCATCTGCCGGCCATCATGCTGCTGGCGTTCCTGCCGGTCCTCGGCATCGCGGGCGCCTTCTCCCGGCTGAACCGGGTGGAGCCGAACGCCGGCAACGGCTATGTCTGGGTGGGCCGTTCGCTCAGCCCGTGGCTCGGCTTCATGGTCGGCTGGGTGAACATCGTGGCGACGCTGGCGTTCCTCGCGTACACGACCGCGGTCACCGGCTCGGCGCTCATCCAGCTCGCCGGGGAGGCCGGGCTGCACCGGGTGGGCGGCCTCGTCCTGGACGCGGGCTCGACGGCGCAGACCACGGCGGTCGGCATCCTCGTCCTCGTCGCGGTCACGCTGACCGCCGTCACCGGCATCCGGACCGCGGCCCGGCTGCAGACCTGGCTGCTGATCTTCGAGTACGTGGTTCTGCTCGGGTTCTGCGGCTACGGCATCGTCACCGGCCCGCACGCCTTCAGCCTGAGCTGGTTCGACCCGTTCGCGATCCCGTCCGCGTCCGCGCTCGCGCAGGGGCTGCTGCTGTCGGTGTTCTGTTACTGGGGCTTCGAGGCCGCGTTCAGCGTCAACGAGGAGGTGCGCGATCCGCGGGACGCCTCCCGGGCCGGGCTGATCACCCTGGTCACCATGCTGACGCTGTTCCTGATCGGCTCGGTCGCCTTCCAGCGGGTGCTGTCCGAGAAGGAGCTGGCCGGGCACGGCGCCCAGGGACTGGCCTTCTTCGGCGACCGGCTCGCCGCACAGCCCCTCGCGGCACTCCCCCTCGTGGCGCTGATGTTCTCGGCCGTCGCCTCCCTGCAGGCCGGGGTCATCCCGACCGCCCGCGGGATGTTCGCGATGAGCCGGGACCGCACGCTCGGCCCCGTCTGGTCCCGGGTCAGCCGCCGCTACGGCACTCCCGCCGCCGGGACGCTGCTGATCGGCGGGCTGGCGACAGTGATCGCCGCGCTCGCCCTGGTCATCCCACGTCTCGCGGACATGATCATGGCGACGGTGAGCGCCGTGGGCATCGTGGTCGCCCTCTCCTACGCCCTCACGGCGCTCGCCGCGGCCGTCCGCTTCCGCGACCTGCTGCGCGAGAACCCGCGGGAGGGCGTACGGGCCGTGGTGCTGCCCACACTCAGCGCCCTGGCGCTGCTCGGGCTCGGCGGCTACCTCGGCTGGTCCTTCTACAGCTCGGCCGACCATCTCGAACTGCGCGCGGACAACGGCTGGTTCCTGCTGCTCACTCCCCTGGCGATGATCGCCTCGGGCTTCGTGGCCGCCGCCTGGGCCAAGTGGGTGCGCAGGTCGCCGTACTTCCGCACGGGCGACGGCACCGACGCCGACGCCCCGCAGCTGCTCCCCACCGCCCCGTAGGAACGTCCGGCCGGCCGACCACCGGCACCGTCCCCCCTCACCAGGAAAAGGAACATGCACGCAGATCTCCTCTTCAAAGGCGGCCCGGTCCTCACCCCCGAGGGCCGCACCGCCACCGCCGTGGCCGTCACCGGCGACCGCGTCACCGCCGTCGGGCACGACGAGGTGCACGAGCTCGCCGGGCCGCGGACCCAAGTCGTCGACCTGGCCGGACGGTTGATGCTGCCGGGCTTCCAGGACGCGCACGTCCATCCCGTCCCGGCCGGCCTGGAACTCTCCCAGTGCGATCTGACCGGGACCCGGACGGCCGCGGAGACGGTCGCCGCCGTCCGCGCCTACGCCGAGGCGCATCCCGAGCGGGAGTGGATCCTCGGCGGGGGCTGGTCCATGGAGGCGTTCGAGGGCGGTACGCCGACGAAGGAGCTCCTGGACGCGGCCGTGCCCGACCGGCCGGTCTACCTACCCAACCGGGACCACCACGGCGCCTGGGCCAACAGCCGGGCCCTGGAGCTCGCGGGCATCGGCCGCGACACCCCTGACCCCGCCGACGGGCGGATCGAGCGGAACGCGGCGGGCGAGCCGAGCGGCACGCTCCAGGAAGGCGCGATGCAGCTGGTGGGACGGCTGGCCCCGCCGGCCACGCCGGCCGACCGGCTGGCGGCGCTGTTGCACGCGCAGCGGCATCTGCACGCCCTCGGCGTCACGGCCTGGCAGGACGCGCTCGTCGGGGACTTCCTCGGCATGGACGACCCGGCCCCCGCCTACCTGACGGCCGCGCGCGACGGCTCGCTGACGGCGCGGGTCCGCGGTGCCCTGTGGTGGGACCGGGAGCGCGGAGCCGAGCAGATCCCCGAACTCGCCGAGAAGCGGGACGCGTTGAGTCACGGCCGGTTCCGCGCGGGCACCGTGAAACTGATGCTCGACGGGGTCGCCGAGAACGGCACGGCCGCACTGCTCGACCCGTATCTGGACCGGTGCGGCTGCGCCACCGCCAACCGCGGCAAGAGCTTCATCGACGCGGGCCACCTCCCGAAGTACGTCACCGAGTTGGACGCGCTCGGCTTCCAGTGCCACTTCCACGCGCTGGGCGACCGGGCCGTACGCGACGCGCTGGACGCGATCGAGGCCGCGCGGGCGGCGAACGGGCCGAACGACACCCGGCCGCATCTGGCGCATCTTCAGGTCGTGCACCCCGAGGACGTGCCGCGGTTCGCGCTCCTCGGCGCCACGGCGAACATCCAGCCCCTGTGGGCCGCGCACGAACCGCAGATGGACGAGCTGACCATTCCCTTCCTGGGAGCCGAACGTGCCGCGTGGCAGTACCCGTTCGGCGCGCTGCTGCGCTCCGGTGCCCGGCTCGCGGCGGGCAGCGACTGGCCGGTCAGCAGCCCCGATCCACTCCAGGGCATCCATGTCGCGGTCAACCGACTGGCACCCGACAGCGACGGCGCCAAGGTGTTCCTGCCCGGCGAACGGCTGTCCCTCACCGAGGCGTTGACCGCGTACACGGCGGGATCGGCGTATGCGAACCACCTGGACGAGACCGGCCGGATCCAGGTCGGCGCGCTGGCCGACCTGGTGGTCCTGGACCGCGACCCGTTCGACGGGCCGACCGCGGCGATCGCGGAGACGGGTGTGGCCCAGACGTACGTGGGAGGGGAGGTAGTGTACGCAGCTCAAGAGGCTTAGGCAGTAACGGATATCACGGTCAGGTCACGCGTAGATCATTTACGCTCTGGGCAGCCTCGTATCGCTTCTCGGTTCAACTTTCGGCCATAGAAGCTCAGTTCGAGGGCACGGGTGGCCAATGTCGGCCACCCGTTCGCAGGGCCGGGGGGACTCTGCATCGCCGTTTCCCGGAAGGAATCGCATGCCTCAGGCCGTCCTGTTCGACCTCCCCCCTTCGACACCCCCGTCAACGGGGTTCCGGCAACACACGTCCTGGGATCGGCCGCAGCACGCCGCCCGCACCCACCCGCACGAGGTACTCGTCCCGTAGCAGCAGCGCCGTGGACGAACGGCTCGCCATGCCCGGTAGGCGTGCGGGCACGGGCAGTTCGGCCTGAAGGCAGATGGGCGATCCACTCCACCCCCCGGCCGTCGACACAACAGCCGTGTCCTGTGCGGACGTTCGCAGCAAGGCCCCCCAGCCGTCCGCGTGGGCCCGGCTGTTCGCCATGGCCGTCGCGGCAGGTGCAGAGGATCCCGGACACGAGAGGCCGACGAGCGCAGTCGGTCGATTCCGTTGCCAGAAACACAGTTTGATGGGAGACCGGTGTGAAGTTTCGCGTCGCAGGTGGCGTTTCGAAGACGTCCTCGGACGGCTTGATCCCGGCGCAGCCGAGCGCCCAACACCAGTCCGCGGAGGCGGAGAACGCCCTGGTCCGCCTCCTGGTGCAACGCGTCAAGGGGAGCACCGAGGAGTTCCGAAGGCACCAGAACGCCGCTCAGCGGCGACTTGACGCACTCGGATCCCCTCGCAACGGCACGACGCTACGAGTGGAAGGGGCCCTCCACCTGGCGCGGCCCGCGTTCCTTCCGCCCGACGAGGAGGGGCAAGCCAGGTTGCGCCGCCTCGACACCAGCCTGCGGGTGATAGAAGCCGCCTTCCCCCAAGTCGGCACCGACATCGAACTCTGCCGCCTGACCTGCGCGATGCTGGAAGGGGCCTGGCGGAGCCGGGCACTCACCCCGCCGCGCGCGGAGGAAAGGACGGCCGTCTGCGACTGCCCGCTGTGCCGCGCACTGCCCACACCCCCCGCACGCACCCTCGACGACTACGGCTGGCGGCAGAGCGCCGGACGTCCCCTCACCGTCAAGACCTGGCCGCACCGCCGCGAACTCGACAGCGTCCTGACCGGCGGCTGGTCCTGGACCCGGCAGATGAACGACCTCGAACAGGACCTCGGCCACCGCCACCGCTTCGAGGACGACATCCTCGTCTTCCACGAGTACAAACGCGTGATCGACACCATCGACACGACGCGCCTCACCCAGCACGTCGAAGACCGCCTGGCCGAGAACTTCAGCACCAACAGCGCACGGGCCCTGGTCTCCGGGCTCTTCGCCGCCCACAAGCGGTCCGTCGACGAGTACTGGCTCCGGCAGCACCACGCGGGCAACGTCGTGCTCCCCCAGACCAACCCGCTCGACCAGGGCACCTATTCGATCCTGCAGATACTGGACTGCCTGTTCTGGCACGTCGCACCCGACTCCGAGCTCTGGCAGGAGGAGAACCTCGCCTCCCTGCTCCTGTGCCGCGCCATCGACGACATGGCCGACGTACGGGCCGACGCCCTCACCGGCGAGATCAGCAACTTCTGGCTCGCCGACATGCCCACCCACACCAAGGCGCTCTACGCGGCCTGCGCCATCGCCATCGTCAAGTACGGCTGCATGCCCGAGGCGCACCGCCCGATGTGGAACACCTGGCTGATGACCACCACCATCGTCTGGATGGGGCTGACCGGACGGCACGCCCTGTGGTTCGACGGCATCACCCAAGGCCTTCCTCCGGCCGAGGGGTGCGCGCTCTGCGACCTGCAGCCCAACCCGTGCAGCGGCATCCTGACCGACGGCGCCACCCTCACCATCGCTCCGCGGCGCTCGGCGCCGGCGCTGAGCGCCGGGACCGCCGAGCTGTCCGCACGCTGCCGTGCCCAACACCCGGAGACCTGGCCCCTCTTCGACGCCGAGCTCCATGCCTTCGAAGCGCTGCACGGCCCCTGGCACGGCGACATCGACAGCACGTGGGAGATCCTGCGCCGCACCTACATAGCCGCCGTGGAGGCATCCAGGACGGACCCGTCCCCGGCCCGCGCTCGCCATGTCCAGCAGGACGCCGGCATGGTCGGATCCGAGAAGTTCCACACCCTGCACGACCCGCGGACCGGGCGGGAGGACACCGCACTGCTGGCCTACATGTTCGGCGGCGCCCACCCGCACTTCCTCTGGAACGCCACGGGGTACCGTCCCACGGGTGTCGCGGGCGACTGGCTCGACGGCTGACACGGCAGTGCCCGGCCGGAGGGACCGGCCGGGCAGCGGTGGTGTCAGACGGAGAACTCCACCGGCAGGCGGTCGAGCCGCGACTCCCAGGTGGAGGCGGTCGAGGAGAGTTCCTCCACCGGCACGGCCAGGCGCAGGCCCGGCAGCCGGTGCAGCAGGAGGTCCACACCGATCTCGATGATGGACTGGCCGATGTTCTGACCCGGGCATTCGTGCGGTCCTGAGCTGAACGCCAGGTGCGACTGGTTGCCCTGCACGTCGACGGCCGAGTCGGGGCGTACGTCCGGGTCGAGATTGCCGGCGGCCAGACCCAGGATGAGCAGCTCCCCCTCCTGGATGTGGTGGCCTCCGAGCTCCAGGTCGGAGGCCGCGAACCGGCCCGGCAGCACGGACAGCGGCGGGGTGTCCCACATGACTTCCTCCACCACGGAGGAGATGTTCAGCTGCCCGCCGACCAGACCGGACAGCCGTGCGGAGTCGGTGAGGACCAGTTGCAGGACGCGGGCCAGCAGGTTGCTGGTGGTGGTGTGCGCGGCGATCAGCACCAGGCGCAGATGGCTGACGACCTCCTCGTGGTCGAGCTCGGCCGGGTGCTGCAGCAGGGCCGTGGCGAAGTCGGAGCCCGGCTCGGCCCGCTTGCGCTCGGCGAGCTCCCCGAGGATCTGGATGATCCGGTCGTTGTGCTCGAGAGCGTCCTCGCCGCCCTTGAAGACCTGGGCGCACGACTCGACCATGCGCAGCCCGTCCGAAGCGGGGAGGCCCAGGATCCGGGTGAGCACGAGCATCGGCAGCTGCTCGGCGTAGTCGGCCACCAGGTCGGCGCGCCCGGTGTCGGCGAACGCGTCGATCAGCTTGTTCGCGAAGTGCGTGGCGTGCCGCCGCACGCCGCGGCCGGACGCCTCGAGCAGCCCGTCGGTGACCGCCCGGCGCAACCGTCGGTGCGGTTCGCCGTCCTGGGAGACGCAGTCGGGCCGCCAGCCGACCATGGGGATCAGCGGATGCGTCTCGGAGACCCGCCCCTCCCGCCAGTCCCGCCAGATCCGCGCGTCCCGGCTGAACTGGCGGGGGTTGTCGAGCACCCGCCGGTTGTCGCGGTAGCCGAGGACCAGCCAGGCCGGCACGTCGCCCTCGAGCAGGACCGGTGCGACGGAACCGTGCTCCTTGCGCAGGCGCTCGTAGATGCCGACCGGATCGGTGGCCGCCTCCGCCCCGAACAGCCGGGTGAGGTCGGCGTCGCCGTGGGCGACGGGGCAGCCGCTCGGGGTGTCGGGACCGTTTAAGGGCTGGGCGTTCATCGGGACTCCAGTGCGACGGCCGATCGGTCCTTCAGATGGTGGATGAGCGCGACGAGTACGTCACGGCTGGAGGCCCGGTCGCGGGCGTCGCAGGCCACGACCGGGATGTGCTCGGGGATGTCGAGGGCGTCGCGGATCTCCTCGACCGGGTAGTCCTTGGAGTCGGGGAAGACGTTCAGGGCGACGACGAACGGCACGTTCTGCCGCTCCATCTCCTCTATCGCGCGGAAGCTGGAGGCCAGGCGCCGGGTGTCGACGAGGACCACCGCGCCGAGCGCGCCCTTGAACAGGCCGTTCCACAGGAACCAGAAGCGTTCCTGCCCGGGCGTCCCGAACAGGTACAGCATCAGGCTGTCGTTGAGGCTGATCTTGCCGAAGTCCAGGCTGACGGTGGTCTCCGTCTTGTCCGCGACGCCGATGAGATGGTCGACGTCGGCGCTTGCCTGGGTGAGCGTCTCCTCGGTGGTCAGCGGCTTGATGTCGCTGACCGAGCGGACCATGGTGGTCTTCCCCGTGCCGAAGCCGCCGGCGATCATCACCTTCACCGAGCGGGTGCCCCCGGCGGCCGGGCGGCCGGGATGGTCAAAGCCGTTCAAGTCCACTGAGTACCTCCTCAAGGAGCGCGAGGTCGGGCCCGCGACCGGCGTCGTGCGCCGGGATGGGATCACGGGCTTCGACGCGGCCTGCCTCGAGCAGATCCGCCAGCAGCACCGCGAGAATGTTGAAGGGCAATCCGAGGTGGGCGCCGAGTTCGGCCACCGACAGCGGATCGCGGCAGCGCCGGACTATCTCCTCGTGCTCGTGCTGCATACCCGGTGCGGGCGCGGTCGCGGAGACGATGAGGGTCGCGACGTCGAGGCTCGACGCCGAACCGCCCGGTCCGCTGCGTCCGCCCGTGAGGACGTAGTACCGCTCGAGACCGGACGGGTCGGTGGGCCGGCGGGGAGCACTCATCCAGAGTGCTCCTCCAGGCGCGGAGTGGTGCCGAGGAGCTCACCCATCCTGCGGGCCAGATCCCTCATCTGGTGTCCGAGCAGTCCCTGGTCGAGGCCTTCCCGGGCAAGGACCCCGAGATATGTCTCCACCCCGGCGCGTACGACGAAGAGGTGGCCGCCGTCGACCTCGATCATGGCCAGCCTGAGCTGCCCCGCGTACTTGGGGAACTGCTCGGCGACCGGCTGAGCCAGCGCCTGCAGTCCGGCCACCACGGCCGCGAACCGGTCGACGTCGTCGGGGTCTTCGGCGCCGAAGGAGGTGATGGCCTTGCCGTCACTGGAGGCCACGAGTGCGAAACGGATCTCGGGGATGGACTCGACCAGGTCGCGGAGCGCCCAGCTCACGTCGGTTCCCTGCTGCGTCATGAGGACTAGTCGCTCTCTTCAGTGCGGTGCTCGGTGGACTCGGGCCCGGCGGGCGCCGTCTCCTCCGCGATGGTCTCCGTGGCGGCTTCCGGGCCGGCCCCCGCGCCGGACGTTCGGCCTGCGGTGGCGAAGGCGGCGAGGCCGGTGAAGGAGGCGTCCGGAGGGACGGCGGAGACGGCGGTCTCCCCGGTCCGCTCGGAGCGCTCGGCCGACTGGGGCCGCACCGGGTCGTTCCGCCTGCTGCGGCGCCGGGGCAGCCCGCCCGGCGTGGTGTCCACCGCTTCGGAGGGTTCCGCCACGGACTCGGCGGACGCCGCCGTGAGCACCGGTGCGGCCGCGGCGGGCTGGGCCGCCGGGGCCGCCGCGGTGGCCGGAGCGGCCGCGGGCAGCGGACTGAAGTACTTGTGGGGGACCACGATCACCACCGAGGTGCCGAGCCAGGGCGAGTCGGCGAACGTGACGCGGATGCCGTAGCGGCGTGCGAGCGCGCCGACGACCCGCAGACCGATGTTGGCGTCCTCGGAGATGCCGCCGATGCCCGGTCCGGCGGCCGTGCCGGTGAGCGCCTCCTCGGCCTCGCGCTTCTTCTCCTCGCTCAGGCCCTTGCCCGAGTCCTGGATCTCGATGCCGACGCCGTTGGGCACCTCCTTGCCGGAGACGAGCACGGGCTCGCTGGGCGGCGAGTAGCGTGCCGCGTTGTCCAGGAGCTGCGCGAAGATCAGCGTCAGATGGTCCACCAGGCCGCCGTCGACGCCGAGTTCGGGCAGGTGGCGGACCTCGATGCGGTGGAAGTCCTTGATCCGGCCGATGCCGCCGCGGACCACGCTCAGCAGGCGCTGCGGCTCCTGCCACTGGCGTCCGGGCCGGTCCGAGCCGCCGAGCACGCCGATGCTCGCGGCGAGCGAGTCGGCGGGGCCGAGCTCCTGGTCGAGTTCCATCAGGCCCTGCGCGACCGCCGGCAGCCGGCCGTGCTCGCCCTGCATCTCGTGCAGCCGGCCACGGAGCTTGCTGGTCAGGACGTGGATACGGTTGCCGATGCTGATGACGGCCTGTTCGGCGGAGGTCGAGCGGTTGAACTCCTCCTCGACGCCGATGAGGGCGGTGCGCAGCACCTTGCGCAGGTCGGCCTGGAGGTCGGCGCCGACCTTGGCGCACTGGTTGGGCTCGGGCAGCAGGTCGTCGACGGCGTCACCGGCGCGCAGCTGCTGCAGCGCGTCCGGCAGTTGCTCGTTCGCGAGGCGGGCCACGGCGTCCTGCTGGTGGGTCAGCCGCTCCTGCCAGCCGTCGGCCTGTTCGGCCAGCCGGGTCTCGTAGGCCTTGGTCTGCTCGGCCAGCCGCTCCTCGAACGTCCGGCTCTGCTCGGCGAGTTGGGCCTCGTACGAGGTTGTCTGCTCGGCGAGCTGCGTCTCGTACGTCGAGGTCTGCTCGGCGAGGCGGCTCTCGTAGGCGTCGGACTGCTCGGTGAGCTGGGCCTCCAGCGAGCTGCGCTCGGCGGTGAACTTCCGCTCCAGGACCGCGACATGCTGCTGCCACTGCTGGGAGTGCTCGGCCTGAGTGGAGCGGAAGGAGCCCTCGGTACGGCTCAGCTGCGTTCGGGTGCGGATCAGCAGCCGTACGCATACGGCGCTCGCGGCGGTGGCCGCGACGCCGGCGACGCCGGCGGCTATTCGCTCGGAGCTCATGAACGTCGCGGCAACAGTCCCGCCTCCTAAGGCCAGTGGCATCAGCCACCAGCTGTACCAGGCGACAGGGGCCCGCGCCGCCGGGGGCGGAGTGGCGAGTTCCATCTGCATCCTTACAAGCGACACGTTCGAACAAGGGGGGTGTGCAAGGGGGAAGGGCACTGCATGCGTGCGCACGACGAGACGACGGATCGCGGTCGCGTCAACTCGCAGCGCCGAAGGGGAGCTTATCGGGTTTGACGTCGAAAGGATCAACCTCGGTCACGGTGCGGAAGTGAGGGTTCCGTCACTCTCAGCCAGCGGCCCACACATCGACAAATGCCTTTGCAGACCGAAGCACTTGTCATGCGATGACAACAACGGGGTCCATACCTGTGCGCCATTGATAAGCCCTGACGGATTACTGGCGGGTATTGTCGCCGCCGTGCCGAAGAGAGCCGCTGTGCCGGTCGCCGAGCCGGGCAGTGCGTTCAACGCGCTGCCGGCGGACCTGCACCACCACCTCAGACCGTTCTTCGCCGACATCACCGAGGAGGTCGTCGAAGCGATCAGGACCGAGATCCCCGAGTACGCGCGTCCCGCCGACGACACCTATATGCAGGGCGTGCACCGGGGCGTGGACCATGCGCTGCAGGGTTTCCTGGAGCGGATGGCGCAGCCGGACACGGACTGGGAGCCGGTGAAGGCGACGTACCGGCGCATCGGCCGCGGCGAGGCGGAGGAGGGCCGCAGCCTCGACTCCTTCCAGTCGGCGCTGCGGCTGGGCGCCCGGATGACCTGGCGGCGGGTGAACGCGCTGGTCGACGCCGACCTGCTGCCGCGCAACGTGCTGGCGGCCTTCGGTGAGGCGCTGTTCCTGCACCTGGACGAGATGGCCGCCGCGACGACCGCGGGTTTCACGGAGGCGCGGCTGCACGCGGCCGGTGAACTGCAGCAGCGGCGTACGCGGTTGATCGATCTGCTCACGGCGGACCCGCCCGCCTCGGTGGAGGCGATCACGGAACTGGCGCACAGCGCGCGCTGGCCGGTGCCGCGGGCGCTGGCGGTCGTCGCGCTCGACCACTGTCCCAAGGCGGGCTCGCACCCGATCGTGGCGCCCGAGTTCCTGGCCCGGTTCGACGTCCGGCCGGCCGTGCTGGTGGTGCCGGACCCCGAAGGGCCGGGCCGGGTACGGGCCTTGGCGGGTGCGCTGCAGGGACTGCGGGCCGCGATGGGGCCGACCGTGGCGCTCCAGGACGGTGGGCGGTCGCAGCGTTGGGCGTCCGAGGCCCTCGACCTGATGCGCCGCGGCGTCCTCGCCGAGACCGGACTGGTGCGCTGCCAGGACCACTTGACCACGCTGCTGCTGCTCCGCGACGACGCCCTGATCGACGCGATGGCCGAGCACCGGCTGCGGCCGCTGGAGCAGGTGCGGCCGCCGCAGCGCGAACGTCTCGCGGAGACCCTGCTCAGCTGGTTGCAGTGCGGCCGCAACGCCAGCGAGGTGGCCGTCCGGCTGGCCGTGCACGCCCAGACGGTGCGCTACCGCATGCGTCAGCTGGACGACCTGTTCGGGGCCCAACTGCACGACCGGACAGCCCAGTTCGAGATGCAGCTGGCGCTGCGCGCACTGGAGCTGCGCCGGGGTGTGACGACCACGCGGCGCCCGGCCGCGAGCAGTGCCTAGCGCGACCCGCGACCTCCGTGCGGCCCGCGAGGACTGCTCGGCCCGACCCGCGGTCTCGGTACGGCCGCGAAGACTGCCCAGCGCGGCCCGCGAGGACTGCTCAGCGCGCGGCCGCCTGGAACGTGCGGCGGTACGCCTGCGGCGACACCCCGATCGCCGCGTGCAGGTGCTGCCGTAGCGAAGCACCTGTCGCGAAGCCGACGTGGCCGGCGATCTGGTCGACGGAGAGGTCGCTGGACTCCAGCAGGTGCCGGGCCCGGGCCACGCGCTGCTGGACGAGCCAGCGGCCCGGGCTGAGGCCGACCTCCTCGTTGAAGCGGCGGGCGAAGGTGCGCAGGCTCATCCGGGCGTGGCCGGCCAGTTCGGCCAGCGAGAGCGGCTCGTCCAGCCGCTCCAGCGCCCACGCCCGGGTGGCGGCGGTGCTCGCGGCCCCGCTCTGCGGGACCGGCTGCTCGATGTACTGCGCCTGGCCGCCGTCCCGGAAGGGCGGTACGACGCAGCGGCGGGCCACCGCGTTGGCCAGCTCGCTGCCGTGGTCGGTGCGCACGATGTGCAGGCAGACGTCGACGCCGGACGCGGCACCGGCCGAGGTGAGGATGCGGCCGTCGTGCACGAAGAGGACGTCGGGGTCGACCTCGACGTGCGGGTAGCGCCGCCGGAAGTGGTCGGTCACCTGCCAGTGCGTGGTGGCCCTGCGGCCCTCCAGCAGGCCCGCCGCCGCCAGCACGAAGGCGGCCGTGCAGATGGACACGATGCGGGCGTCCGGCCGGATGCGGGCGAGCGCGGCGGCGACCTCCGGGGGCAGCTCGGCCGGGATGTACGAGGGGGTCATGGAGGCGACCACCACCGTGTCGGCCGTGTCCAGGATCTCCGGTCCGTGCTCGACGCCGATCGTGAAGTCGGCGCAGCTGCGCACCGGCCGCCCGTCGACGGAGCACGTCAGCACCTCGTACCGCCCGTCGGCCGCGCCGAAGATCCGGCTGGGGATGCCCAGCTCGAAGGGATAGACGCCGTCGAGGGCCAGGACCACGACCCGTTCCACCTGTCGTTCACCGGACATGTCGTCACCACTCATGGCACGATCTTATCGAAGGTTGGCAATCGTGCCATTTTCTTGCCGGGCGGACCCCGGCAGGCTGGTTCACCATGAGCACTGTGAACACGATGCGAGCCATCAGCCAGAACGTCCTCGGCGGTCCCGAGGTCCTCAAGGACGTGGAGCTGCCGCGCCCCGAGCCGCGCACCAACGAGGTACTGATCCGGGTCCGCGCCGCCGGCGTCAACCCGACCGACTGGAAGCACCGCGCGACCGGCGGCTTCCTGGGCGAGCCGCCCTTCGTCCTGGGGTGGGACGTCTCGGGCGTGGTCGAGGCGGTCGGCATCGGCGTCGCCCGCTTCCGGCCCGGCGACGAGGTCTACGGCATGCTGTCGTACCCCTTCGGACACGGCTCGCACGCCGAGTACGTGACCGCCCCGGCACGCTGGTTCGCGCACAAGCCGGCCTCCCTCGACCACACGAAGGCGGGCGCCCTGCCGCTGGTCTCGCTGACCGCGTGGCAGGCCCTGGTCGAGTACGCCGACGTGCGGCCGGGCCAGCGGGTGCTGGTCCACGCGGCGGCGGGCGGCGTCGGGCACGTGGCCGTGCAGATCGCCAAGGCGCGGGGCGCGTACGTGATCGGCACCGCGAGCGCGGGCAAGCACGAGTTCCTGCGCGGGCTCGGCGTGGACGAGGCGGTCGACTACCGGGAGACGGACTTCGCCGAGGCCGTCAAGGACGTGGACGTGGTCCTGGACACGATGGGTGGCGACACCGGATTGCGCTCGCTGCGGGTGCTGCGCCCCGGCGGGATCGTCGTCTCGATCATTCCCATCGGTTCCGACGAGTTTCCGAATGAGGCCGAGCGGCTCGGCGTCCGCGCCGTGCGGATGCTCGTCGACGCGTCCCACAGCGACCTGGAGGCGATCACGGAGCTGGTGGAGGCGGGCAAGCTGCGCCCCGAGATCGCCGGCACCTTCCCGCTGGCCGAGGCCGCCGAGGCGCACCGGCTCGGCGAGACGGGCCGTACGTCCGGCAAGCTGGTCCTGGTGATGGACTGAGCCCGGGCGTTCAGAACATGAGCACGGGCTTGATCGCCTTGCCCGCGCGCATGTCCCGCACCGCCTGGTCGATCTCCGCGAACGGATAGGTGCTGATCAGGCCGTGCAGCGGCAGCCGCCCCTCCTTCACCAGGCGGACCAGGGCCGGGATGAAGGTCTGCGTCTCGGCGTCCCCGAGGGTGAGGCCGGTGATGCGCTTGCCGCCCAGCAACCCGTTGACGTCCAGGGCGACTTCGGTGCCGAACGGCGGGGCGCCGACCACCACCGCGGTGCCCCGCGCGGCGAGAGCGTCCACGCCCAGGCGCAGCACGGCGGCGCTGCCGGTCGTCTCCACGACGCCGTCGGCGCCCTGTCCACCGGTGATCTCCGCAAGGGCCTCACCGAGCTCGCGGTCCGCGCTGTTGACGGTGTGGGTGGCCCCCAACTCCCGTGCAAGGGAGAGGCGTTCACCCACCCTGTCGACGGCGACGACGCGCGTCGCCGGAGTCAGGGCGGCGGCCATCACGGCGGACAGACCGACGGCGCCGGCGCCGAGCACGACGACGGTGCTGCCGGTCTCCGGCTTCAGCACGTTGCAGACGGCGCCCACTCCGGTCTGCACACCGCAGCCGAGCGGCGCGAGCGTCTCCGGCGGCACGTCCGCGTCGACCTTGACGAGGCTGCGCTCGTCCGCCAACGCCCGTTCGGCGAAGGAGGACTGGCCGAAGAAGTGGCCGCCGAGCGGCGCGCCGTCCCGGTGGAGGGTGCTGGTGCCGTCGGCGCGGCGGCCGCCGAGGAGGTTGAGCGGCAGCCAGGTCGCGCAGTAGGCGGGGTGGCCGCCCCGGCAGTTGCGGCACCCGCCGCAGGAGGTGAAGGACAGCACGACATGGTCGCCCGGGGCCACGCCGGTCACCGCCTCGCCGACGGCCTCGACGACGCCGGCGCCCTCGTGCCCGAGCACACCGGGCAGCGGGAAGGGCAGTCCGCCGTCGGCGACGCCGAGATCGGTGTGGCACAGCCCGGCGGCCACCATGCGGACGACGGCCTCGTGCGGCCCGGGCGTATCCAGCTCGACGTCGGCGAGGGTGAAGGGCGCGCCACCGGACTCGACGACGGCGGCACGGGTGATGCGGGACATCGCATGAACTCCCTTGTTTCCACAGCCCTGTTTCTGCGGCCTTGTCGCTACGGCGGTCCCGGCCGCGTTCAGCCGAGCGAGACGACGACGGACTTGACCTTGGTGTACGCGTCGAGCGCCTCCGGTCCGTACTCGCGGCCGAAACCCGAGTCCTTGACACCGCCGAAGGGCACCGCGGGGTCGAGCAGCGCCCAGTCGTTGATCCACACGATGCCCGCCTGGAGGCGGCCGGCGACGCGGTGGGCACGGGCCAGGTTCTGGGTCTGGATGCCCGACGCCAGGCCGTACGGCGTGGAGTTGGCGAGAGCGACCGCCTCGTCCTCGGTGTCGAAGGGCTGCACCGTGAGGACGGGGCCGAAGATCTCCTCCTGGACGACACATGAGTCGTTGGGCAGGCCGGCGACGACCGTGGGCCGGTAGTAGTAGCCGCCGTCGAGCTCGAGCCGCTCGCCGCCGCAGAGGATGCGGCCGCCTTCCTTGCGGGCGAGGGCGACGTACTCCTCGACCTTCCTCAGGTGGCGCTCCCCCGCCATCGGTCCGACGACGGTCTCCGGCCGCCGCGGATCGCCGACCGGGACACCGGGTACGGCGTCGGCGAGGATGCCGAGCAGCGTGTCGTGGACCGGGCGGGCGACGAGCAGCCGCGGGCCGCCCATGCAGAACTGGCCGGTGTTGAAGACGAAGGCCTTGATGATCGCGGCGACGGCCGTCTCCAGGTCGGCGTCCTCGAAGACGATGTGGGCGGCGTTGCCGCCGAGTTCCATGGTGACGGGCTTGAGTGCCTCGCCGGCCACGCGCGCCACATGGCGGCCGGTCGCGGTGGAGCCGGTGAAGGCGATCTTGTCGACGCCGCCGTGCCGCAGCAGCGCCTCGCCCGCCACCGGACCGGTCCCGGTGACCACGTTGACGACCCCGTCCGGCACGCCCGCCTCCTGGAAGAGCCGGGCCATGCGAAGCGCGCTGAGCGGGGTCTCGTCGGCGGGCTTGTGCACCACGGTGTTGCCGGCGGCGAGCGCGGGGCCGATCTTCGAACCGGCGAGGATCAGCGGGAAGTTGAACGGGGTGATCGCGGCGACCACGCCGAGCGGTTCGCGCCTGGTGTAGGCGAGGGCGTTCATGGGGGTGTCGCGGACCGAGCCGTCGAGGGAGTGGGCGAGGGCCGCGAAGTGCTCGTAGTCGTTCGCCGCGTTGGTCACGTCGACGGCGTGGCACAGCGAGAGGGGCTTGCCGACGTCCAGGCTCTCCAGGCGGGCGAGCTCGTCGGCGCTCTCGCGGATCAGCTCGGCGACGCGGCGCAGGACGCGGCCGCGCCCACGGCCGCCGAGGCCGGACCAGGCGCCGTCGTCGAAGGCCGTGCGGGCGGCGCGCACCGCCGCGTCCACGTCGGCGGGGCCCGCCTCGGCGACGGTGGTGACGACCGCGCCCCGGGACGGGTCGACCACCTCGGTGCGCGCCCCGTCGGCGGCCTCGCGCCACCGCCCTCCGACGAAGAGCCGGCCCGGATGGGTCTCGAAGGTGGTCATCGCCGCTCCTCAGCGTAGTACCCAAGGTTTCAAGTAACAGGATTCCTGCCGATCTGGACTCTGTCACGCAGTCTCGATACAGACAGGATTCCTGTCAATGCTCTAGGCTGAAGTCATGCTCGAAGCACAGGCGGCCAAGGCGTCCCCGTCACTGCTCTACATGGTCAAGCAGGTGGAGTTGGTCGTACGGGCCCATCTGGACGAGCTGGTCAGACCGTCCGGGATCACGGCGCTGCAGTACACCGCGCTCACGGTCCTGGAGCGGCACGACGGGCTGTCCGCCGCGCAGCTGGCCCGCGACTCGTTCGTCACCGCCCAGTCCATCGCCGATCTCGTACGGTCCCTGGAGGCCCGCGGGCTGGTGCGCCGGGAGCGCAATCCGCACAGCCGGCGCGAGTTGCTGATCCTGCTCACCGACGCCGGGCGCCAGGTCCTCGCGCGGCACGCGGACCCCGTCCGCCGGCTCGAGGAGCGGATGGTGCGGGACCTCACCGCACGGCAGACCGAGCAGTTCCGTCAGGCACTCTCCAAGTCCTGGCACGCGCTGTCGTAAGGGTTCAGCGCAATTCGCAGACATATGTCAACCGAACATGCTCAAATTCACTCCAACGAGGGTAACTTGCTGGGCGGAAAACGAATTTGCACTCGCTGGGGACCCGGGGGCTCACCCGTGCTGGTTACGCTCGCTGCACGATGTCACCCAGGCCCCCGGTGACCTGCAACACCGCAGCGGACGGAGCAGGTTGGAGGCGATGTCGTCGTGCACCAGGAACCTGCGCCGCTCACCCGGCATCTGCGGGTCCACCAGGACCGGGGACACACGGTGCTCGAGCTCCGCGGCGAGATCGACATCGCCGCGGCCCTGGAGATCGCCCCCTATCTGGACCGGGTGACGGCGCATCCCGGCGTCCGTCTGGTGATCGACCTGACCCAGGTCGACTTCTTCGACTGCTCGGGGCTGCGGCTGGTCTACCGGGCGCGCGCCCGGCTCGTGGAGCAGGACGGCGAGCTGCGGCTCGTGTGCACGCATCCGCTGACCCTGCGCATCATGCGGGTGACGGGTCTGGCCCGGCTGCTGCCGGCGCACCCGACCCTGGACGCGGCCCTGGGCCAGCCCGAGGCCACGTCCGGGTCGTTATGACGCTCACCGCCCTTGCCCGCAGCGCCGGTTGAGGATCTCCGGCTACTTGAGGATCTTCGTCACCTGTCCGGCGCCGACCGTACGGCCGCCCTCGCGGATGGCGAACTTCAGGCCCTCCTCCATGGCGATGGGCTGGATCAGCTGCACGTGCATGCTGGTGTTGTCGCCCGGCATGACCATCTCGGTGCCCTTGGGCAGCGTCACCACACCGGTCACGTCCGTGGTGCGGAAGTAGAACTGCGGCCGGTAGTTCTCGAAGAACGGCGTGTGCCGTCCGCCCTCGTCCTTCGACAGGATGTACGCCTGACCCTCGAACTCCGTGTGCGGAGTGACCGTCCCGGGCTTGATGACGACCTGACCGCGCTCGACGTCCTCGCGCTTGATGCCGCGCAGCAGCAGTCCGACGTTCTCCCCGGCCCGGCCCTCGTCGAGCAGCTTGCGGAACATCTCGATGCCGGTGACGGTCGTCTTCGTCTTCTGCTCGTGGATGCCGATGATCTCGACCTCGTGGTTGACGTGCAGCACCCCGCGCTCGATCCGGCCGGTGACCACGGTCCCGCGGCCGGTGATGGTGAAGACGTCCTCGATCGGCATCAGGAACGGCTTGTCCACGTCGCGCTGCGGCTCGGGGATCGCCGAGTCGACCGCGTCCATCAGGTCCAGGACCGACTGCGTCCACTGCGCGTCGCCCTCCAGGGCCTTCAGCGCGGAGACCTTGACGACCGGGACCTCGTCGCCGGGGAACTCGTACTCGGTCAGCAGCTCGCGCACCTCCAGCTCGACGAGCTCCAGGATCTCCTCGTCGTCGACCATGTCGGTCTTGTTGAGGGCCACGACGATGTACGGCACGCCCACCTGCCGGGCCAGCAGCACATGCTCCTTGGTCTGCGGCATCGGCCCGTCCGTGGCCGCGACCACCAGGATCGCGCCGTCCATCTGCGCCGCGCCCGTGATCATGTTCTTGATGTAGTCCGCGTGTCCGGGGCAGTCGACGTGCGCGTAGTGCCGGTGCTCGGTCTGGTACTCGACATGGGCGATCGAGATCGTGATACCGCGCTGCCGCTCCTCGGGCGCCTTGTCGATCTGGTCGAACGGTGTGAACGGGTTCAGGTCCGGAAACCTGTCGTGCAGCACCTTCGTGATGGCCGCCGTGAGCGTCGTCTTGCCGTGGTCGATGTGACCGATGGTGCCGATGTTCACGTGCGGCTTGGTCCGCTCGAACTTCGCCTTCGCCACTGCAAGCCCTCCTGGTCACGTGGGTGAGGCGTCACCGGGACGCCGAGCCCTGCTCCTTACTCATGTCTATTCGCTTCGCGGCGCGTCGAACAGGGCACTGACGGACTCGCCGTTGTGAATGCGGCGGACCGCCTCGGCCAGGGCGGGGCCGATGGACAGGATCCGCAGCTTCTCGGTGCGCTCCTCCTCGGGCACCGGCACGGTGTTGGTGCACACGATCTCCAGGACGTCGGGCTGCTCGCCGATCCGCTTGAGCGCCCCCGCCGCGAACAGACCGTGCGTGCAGGCGACCCGGATCGACCGCGGCCCCAACTCCCTCAGCCGCTGCAGCAGTTCGAGGACCGTGCTGCCCTTGGCGATCTCGTCGTCCAGGACGATGACATCCCGGCCGGCGACCTCGCCGATCACCGAGCTGATGGAGACCCGGTCGTCGGCGAAGCGCTGCTTGGCGCCGGCGGCCACCTGGGCGCCGATCATCCGCGCGAAGGCGGCCGCCTCCTTGGCGTTGCCGAGGTCCGGCGAGACGACGGTGGTGCGGGAGAGGTCGTACTGCCGGAAGTGCTGGGCCAGTTCGCGCCGGGCGTGCAGATGGTCCACGGGCACCGAGAAGAAGCCGTGCACCTGGGGCGAGTGCAGGGTCATGACCAGCATCCGGCCGGCACCCGCCGCCACCATCAGGTCCGCGACCAGCCGGCCGCCCAGCGAGATGCGGGGCGCGTCCTTCTTGTCGGAGCGGGCGTAGGAGTAGTGCGGCATGACGACGGTGATCCGGGCCGCCGAGGCGCCCCGGGCCGCGTCGCACATCAGCAGCAGCTCCACGAGGTTCTCCTGGACCGGCCGGACCAGCGGCTGGATCAGGAAGACGTCGCGCTCGCGGCAGTTGGCCTGGAGCTGCACCTCCAGGCAGTCGTTGGCGAAACGGCTCACCCGGGTGGGGCTGAGCGGCACGCCGAGATGTGCGCAGACCTCCGCGGCGAGCTCGGGGTGGGCACTGCCGCTGAACACGGAGATGTCACGCACGATCCGCTCCTCGCATGATCATGTCGGGGGTCTCATGCTACTGACCTCGGAAATCCGGTTGCGCTCCGCCGCGGGCCGCACGCCATCATGTGGCCGTACGTCTTCGCTCACCTCGGGAGATCCCATGCGCCGACTCCTCGGAATCCACCAGCGCCCCCACCGGCCCACGGTTCTCGAGGACTCGACTTCGCATGACCACCCTGAACATCGGAATTCTCGCCCATGTCGACGCGGGTAAGACCAGCCTGACCGAGCGGCTGCTGTTCGACCACGGAGCGATCGACCGGCTCGGCAGTGTCGACGCCGGTGACACCCGTACGGACGACGGGGAGATCGAGCGGCGGCGCGGCATCACCATCCGCTCCGCGGTCGCCGGATTCTCCGTCGGCGGCACCCGGATCAATCTCATCGACACCCCCGGCCACTCGGACTTCATCGCCGAGGTGGAGCGCGCCCTGGAGGTGCTGGACGGCGCGGTGCTGCTGCTGTCCGCCGTGGAGGGCGTGCAGGCGCAGACGAGGGTCCTGATGAGGACGTTGCGCCGGATGCGGCTGCCCACGCTCGTCCACGTCAACAAGATCGACCGTACGGGCGCCCGGTCCGCGGAGCTGCTGGCCGACATCCGGCGCCTGCTGACCCCGCACGTCGCGCCGCTGACGGACGTGACGGCGCTCGGGACCGCCGGCGCCCGTGTGACGGTCCGCCCGCCCGGGGATCCGCTGCTGGCCGAGGCGCTCGCCGAGGTCGACCCGGGCATCCTCGCGGCGGTCGTGGACGGCCCCGGGCCCACCCCGGAGGAGTTGCGCAGGGCGCTCGCCGCGCGCACCGCCGACGGCTCGTTCCACCCGGTCCTGTTCGGCTCCGCGCTCGGCGGCCAGGGCGTCGCCGAACTCGTCGAGGCCCTGACCGCGCTGATCCCGCCGGCACCCGCGAACACGGGCGCGGGCCCGCGCGGCACGGTCTTCGCCGTACGTCCCGGACCGGCCGGCGAGCGGACCGCGTATCTCCGGCTCTACGACGGTGAGGTGACGCCCCGTCAGCGGCTCACGCTGCTACGGCGCGAGGCCGACGGGCGTACGACGGAGGTGACCGGCCGAGTGACCGGTCTCGACGTACTCGGCGGCGGCGGTCCGTCACTGACGGCGGGGAACATCGCGGCGCTCACCGGCCTGCGCGGTGTGCGCGTGGGCGACCGGCTGGGACCGCTCACCGAGCGGGCCCCGCGGTTCGCGCCGCCGACCCTGGAGACGCTGGTGCGGGCCCGGCGCCCCGAGCAGTCGGCCCGCCTGCGCACCGCCCTGCTCACCCTCGCCGACCAGGACCCGCTGATCCATGCCCGCCCCGCGGCCGGCGGCGGCACGGCGCTCCTGCTCTACGGCGAGGTGCAGATGGAGGTGCTCGCGGCCACGCTCGTGCAGGACTTCGGCGTCGAGGCCGACTTCGAGCCGGGCCGTGTGCGGTTCCTGGAGCGCCCGCGCGGCGTCGGCGAGGCCGAGGAGGATTTGCCGTGGCTTCTCGGCACCCGGCTGTGGGCGACGATCGGGCTGCGGGTCGAGCCGGGCCCCCGCGGCTCGGGCGGGGTGTTCGCCTACGAGACGGAACTCGGCGCCCTCCCCCGCGCCTTCCACCAGGCGATCGAGGACACGGTGCACGCGACCATGGCGACCGGGCTCACCGGCGCGTCCGTGACCGACTACCGGGTCACGCTGATCCGCTCCGGCTACTGCGCGCCCCTCAGCACGGCCGCCGACTTCCGGGGGCTCACCCCGGTCGTGCTGCGCAGTGCGCTGGAGCGGGCCGGGACGCGGCTGTACGAGCCGTACCAGGCGTTCGAGACCGAGGTGCCGCTGGACGCGCTGGCGCCGGTGACCGCCCAACTCGCCTCGTGCGGCGCCGAGTTCACGGGGACGGCCGGCGGTTCGACGGCCTGGGTGATCACCGGCGAGCTGCCCGCCCGGCGGGTGCGTGAGGTGGAGCTGCGGCTGCCCGGGCTCACGCACGGCGAGGGGGTGTGGTGGTCACGGCCCTCGGGCGATCGTGAACTGCGGTCCCACTGAGGAGGATCGCCCCGGCTCTGCGGATGGCGCGCTGCCGGTTAGCCGGTCGCCGTGGGTCACCACGAGACCGGCAGTCTGCGGGGGCTGCGGGTCATCCCGCCCTCCCGCCACTCGATCGTGTCGGGCGTGAACTCCGCGCGCAGGCCGGGGAAACGCGCGGACAGGCGGTGCAGGGCGAGGCCCAGCTCCAGACGGGCGAGCCAGGCGCCGAGGCAGTGGTGGGGTCCGGCGCCGAAGATCACGGTGGGTGAGGTCAGCGGGGTGAAGGGGTCCGGCGGCCCCGGCGGGAAGACGTCGGGGTCGCGGCTGGCGGAGTTGGTCTGCACGGCGACGACGGCACCCGCGGGGATCGTCACGCCGCCGACCTCGGTGTCCTCGACGGCGCGCCGGATCAGGCCGGGCAGCACGCCTCCCTCGCTCAGCGGGACGGCCCGCAGCAGCTGTTCGGCGGCACCGGCCGCCGTCTCCTCGTCCGCGGCGAGGCCGGGCCAGGAGTCCCGGGCGTCGGTGAGCAGGTAGACGACGAGATTGCCGAGCGCGGTCATCGTCGTCTCGTGCCCGGCCACCACCAGCCCGCAGACCAGGCGTACCAGCTGCCGCTCCTCGATGCCGAGGCCGTCGCCCGCCGCCACCAGACTGCTGACCAGGTCGTCGCCGGGAGACCTGCGCCGCTCGGCGACCAGGCCGGCGCCGAACGCCCCGAACTCCCGCATGGCCGCGGCGACTTCCTCGCGCGTGTGGCCACCGCCGGAGAGCGCGTGGTCGGCCCAGTGGCGGATGCGTTCGCGGTCCAGACCGTCCAGGCCCATGAGCCGGCAGATCACGGACACCGGGAGCGGGCGCGTGAACCCCTCGATGATGTCGGCGGGACGCTCCTTCGCGGCGAACTCGTCGAGGAGCGATTCGACGACCGAGGCGACCCAGGGCCGCCAGCGGGCGATCGCGCGGGGCGTGAACGCGCGCTGCACGGTGCCGCGCAGCCGCTGGTGCGGTGCGCCGTCGAGGTTGACCATCGCGTCCGGGTCGTCCAGCAGGTTCGGTACGACGAGCAGGGGCGGGGCGTCGTCGGCGTGGAGCGAACTTCTGTCGAACCGGGCGTCCATGAGCACCTGGCGCACATCCGCGTAGCGGGTCACGAGCCAGACCGGGGTGCCGGTGGCGAGGGTAGCGCGCCGGGGCGGTCCGGGCTCGGGAAGGTCGACGCGGTGCATGGGGCACAGGGGCCGGGCCGTGCTGTCAGAACTCATCCGGGACTCCAGGCACGCCGGGACGGAGATTTCCCACGCTAGTGCGCCCCGTATGCCCCCGTCAGGGGTGCCATTCGGCCAACGGCCCGGTCTGACGCCGGTTTTGAGGGGCATCCGGAACTGTAGGAAGGAGGGCCGTCGCATGACGACTCCCATCAGGCGCGTGTCCAGGCGCATGCCCGGCTGGGCGAAGGCGGTGACCGCCGTCGTGCTGGTGCTCGTGGTGTTCTTCGCCGGGATCCGGCTGAGCCTGCTCCCTGGCCTCAAGGACCTGTTCGGCACACAGACGCACGACCGCTCGGGACCGGCACTTCTGCAGTCCATCCAGGACATGAGCCGGTACGACGCCGCCTCCGGCAACTTCCAGGTCGTCGTGGACCTGGAGAAGGACACGAAGTACCTGCCCGACGCGATCCGCGGCTCCCGCACACTGTACATCGGGGCGGGTGCCGTGGACGCCTATGTCGACCTGGGCAAGGTCGGCAAGGGCGACGTGACGGTCAACGGCGACCGTACGTCCGCCACGCTCCGGCTGCCGCACGCGGCGCTCGGCAAGCCGGCGCTCGACCCCGACCGCTCCTACGCCGTCTCCAAGCAGCGTGGTCTCCTGGACCGCCTCGGCGACCTGTTCTCTGACAACCCCAACAGCGAACAGGCCGTCCAGAAGGTCGCGGTGAAGCACATCGGCGACGCGGCCAAGGAGAGCGGCCTGACCAAGCGCGCGGAGACCAACACCACCGCCATGCTGCAGGGCCTGCTGCACTCCCTGGGCTTCAAGGAGGTGCACGTCACCTACGGCACCTGACCGGGTGGCACGCCCGCGGTCAGGTGCCGGCGATCCCCGGCAGGGCCAGCACCGCGAGCAGGGCCGTGCCCACGAGCAGCCAGGCCACGTAGTCCCCCACATGGCCCGACTGCAGACGGCGCAGCGGGAGCGACCAGTCCGGGGCGGCGAGGAGCCCCGGGCGGGTGACGGCCGTTGCCGCCAGGGCCAGGGCGAGCAGGGTCGACAGGAGGCCCAGCAGGACGCCCGGCAGGGTCCAGTGCGGGACGGTGACCACCAGGCCGCCGGAGCCCGCCTCGCTGACGCCGTGCGACACGAGGGCGGCGAACCCGGGGACCAGGCCGACGGTGAGCGCCGCGGCGAGCAGCACGGCGGGGACCGCGGTCATGGTGGTGGGGACGTGGCGCAGGAGGCGGCCGGTCTCGGGCTGCTCGCCCGAGCCGGTCGTCTCGTACCCGCCGTCGCGCGGTGCGGGGCCGAGGCCGTAGAAGACGCGTGCGGCGACGCGCAGTACGGCTCCGGCGGTCACGGCACTCGCCGCGACGAACAGCACGGCGAGCGGGCCGCCCACGGCCTCCTCGGTGACGGCCTTGCCCAGCGCGGTGCCGAAGGGCGGCAGTCCGGCCAGGCCCAGCCCGCCGAGGACGTACATGACGGCGACGGGCCGCAACTCCCGCGCCCTGCCGTGCAGGGCCTGCTCGTCGACGCTGCCGTAGCGGTCGAGGAGGATGCCCGTGCAGGCGAAGAGAGCGGCCTTCACGCCGGCGTGCCCGAGGAGGTACAGCGCGATCCCGTCGTCCGCCTCTGGTTTCAGGACGCCGATGCCGACGAGGAACAGGCCGGTGTGGGCCACCGTCGAGCAGGCCAGCATCCGCTTGATGTGCCGCTGGTACCAGCACAGGACGGCACCGATCGCGGCGGTCACGACGCCGAGCACCAGCAGGACGCGCTGGAAGTCCGCGGCCGGCACCCCGCCGGGCCCGGCGAACACCGTCCCGTACACACGCCACACGCCGTACGTGCCGAGTTCGACCATGACGCCGGACAGCAGCATGCACACCGGGGTGGGTGCCACGGCGTGCGCGTCGGGGAGCCAGAAGTGGAAGGGCACGGCGGCGGCCTTGACCAGCAGGCCAGTGGCGACGAGGACGAAGGCGGCGAGGGTGAGCGCGTCGGGTCCGCCGTGGGCGTCGAGTCCGCGCCCGATCTGGGTGAGCGTCAGCTCGCCGGTGCGGGCGTAGAGCATGCCGATGCCCATCAGCATGGCGTAGGCGCCCAGGGAGGTGACGACCGCGAAGGTCAGTGCGCCCTGGACGGCCTTGGCCTCCTCGACGCGGGTGCCGGTCAGGGCGTAGGCGACGACGCTCATCAGCTCGAACCAGACGAACATGTTGAACAGGTCGCCGGCGAGGGCGAAGCCGCACATGCCGGCCTGGAAGAGGAGCAACAGCGCCGGGAAGGAGCCCGCGTGCCGGCGGGGCGGTTGGTCGAAGTAGTGCCAGGAGTACACCAGCGCCGCGAGGGTCAGCAGCGAGGCCAGTGTGGCCATGCCCAGACCGGGCCCGTCGCCGGTCAGCACGATGCCGACGCTCTTGCCGTTCACGGGCTGCCGGCCACCGACCCATTCGGTCATCGGCGGCGAGGAGTTGAGCAGCAGCACGACGGCGAGCCCGGCCGTGCCCGCGGAGACGGCGCACGCGGTCGACTCGGCGACGACGCGGGCGAGCCGGCGGCCGGTGGCGATCAGGAGGGCGGCGCCGAGCAGGGGAAGCGCGACGAGCAGCGGCAGCAGGTCGTTCATCAGCCGCGCAGCTCGGAGAGTTCGTCGGGGTCGACGGTCCCGTGCCGTTTGGCGATCTGCATGACGAGGGCCAGCAGCAGCGCGGTGACGGTGGCGCCCACGACGACGTCGGTGAGGGTCAGCGCCTGCACCACCGGGTCGACGACCGGCCGGGAGCCGGGCCTGATGTCGGAGAACACCGGCGCGGTGGCGCCGTCGCGGTAGCCGACGCCCAGCAGCAGGACGTACGTGCCGGCCTGGCACACGGACAGGCAGCCGACGGCGTGGACGAGGTTGCGGCTGGTGGCCAGGCCGTAGCAGCCGGCCAGGAACACCCAGGCCGCCACCAGATAGGGCAGGACGTGCATCACGGCGGTCACAGCGGTCTCACTCCCCGCTCTCCTTCACGATCTCGACGGCCTGGTCCAGGAAGCGGGCGAGCAGCACGACGACCGCGGAGGCGACCTCCATGCCGATGGCCGCGTTCAGCAGCGGGACGGTCCCGCCGGACGACAGCGTGTTGAACGTGCCGTACGGCAGGGTGTTGGCGAGGAACGCGCCGGAGCCGATGAGCGCCGCGAGCCCGGTCACGACGTAGGCGGAGGCGGCGAGGGCATCGCCGACCTCGTAGGCGCCGACCGGCCTGACGCGTTCCAGGGCCGTGTAGTCGGCGCCCAGGTAGAGCAGGTGCAGGGCGGTCGCGGCGACGACGCCGCCCTGGAAGCCGCCGCCCGGGCTGAGCTGCCCGTGGGCGATGACGTAGATGCCGGTGACGAGGGCGACGGGCAGGACGACGAGGGCGTAGCGGCGTACGGGCCGGGCGACGTCGGCGGGTTCGGGCGCGGCGCGCTGTTCGTCGCGGGTCTGGCGCAGCAGCATCACGCAGCCGAGGACGGCCCCGAAGAGGATGGTCATCTCGCCGAGGGTGTCGAAGGCGCGCTGGTCGAAGTTGACGGACGAGATGGTGTTGGCGGTGCGGCGGGCGAGGGAGGCGTGGACGGCCCGGTCGCCGTAGGGGTGCCGGTCGCCGCCGAAGGCCGGCAGCTCCAGGCAGGCGGCGACGAGGACGGCGGCGAGACCGGCGCCGCCGGCCAGAACGAGCCACAGCCGGACGCGGCGGCTCACCGCTCGCGCTCCCCGGACCGGCCGCGCCGCCTGATCTTGCGGACGCTGAGCATCACCAGCAGCGGTGTCAGGGCGGAGCCCACGGCGAGTTGGGACAGGGCGACATCGGGCGCCTGGAGCACGGTGAACAGCACGGCGAGGACGACGCCGAGCACGGAGAGCACGAGGGCCTGGCGCATGGGGTCGCGGGTCACGACCGCGACGGTCGCGGACGCGGCGACCAGCAGGAGCGTGACGACGATCAGCGCGTCAGCCACGGCGGACCCCCCGGAATCCGCCGGACAGGGCGCGCGAGGCCATGACGTTCCCGCCGACCAGCAGGGCGCCGACGACCAGGAGCTTGACCATGGCGCGGCCCGGGCCGGTCGCCGCGCACAGCGCGATCACGGCCACCGCGCCCAGCCCGGCGGCCGTCCACGTCAGCCCCCAGGCGCGCGGCGGGTCCTCGGCCAGCTCGTCGGAGAGCAGCCGGGCGAACACGAGCGTGCCGACGGGGCCGAGCAGGGCGAGGACGAGGCCGACGTCGACGTAGGCGGGGCGGCCGTAGCCCTGGGCGAGGAGCAGCATGCCCGGGCAGGCGAGGGCGGTGGAGAGGTTCTGGGCCACGACGCGGCGCCGCAGGGGCCCGGTGGCGACGCCCCACAGGGCCGCGCCCAGGCCCCCGGCGAGGCCGACGGTCGCGGCGAGCGTCCAGCCGTTCACTTCCCGGTCACCGCCCGTCGCGCGGCACATGCGGCGAGCGCGCCCACGAGGGCGGCACTCGCGCCGACCACGAGTTCGAGCGCGTCGACGCCGCTGATGAGGACCAGCCACAGCACGACGAGCGCGGCCCACCAGGCGAGCAGCTCGGCGGCGGCGAGTGCCGTACGCCGGGTCATGCGCCACCTCCTCGGTCCGGCCACCACGCCGCCCGGGCGAGATGTCCCTTACGTCCTTCGCGGCATCCAAACACCGCGGCGGGTGCCGTGGGCGGCGGCGCGCGGGTCAGATCCCGGAGTGCCCCCGCAGCGGGAGGGGAAACCGCGGCGACATCCGGCCAGAGGTGTCAGGAGGACCGCATCCTCGGCCATCCAGCGGGTAACCGCGTTGCATCGCGGGGAAGTTGAAGAATGGAGGAACAAATGGCCCGGGCAGCCTTGGGACCACGTTCGCCTTTGCGCCTACGTACGACCAAGTCCGACAAGACCGCCAAGTCCAGCCAGAGCACGAAGAATGGCAGGACGGGGAAGGCCGGCAAAACAGGGAAAGCCGGCCGGACGGCCAAGGCCGGCAGGAGCGCGAAGGGTGCGGCTTCCGGCAAGGCCGGCAGACTCGGCTGGTTCGGGAAATCAACCGACGCCGGGAAGTCCACCAAGGCCGGCAGGACCGGGAAGACCGGGAGCAGGCCGCGGCCGGCCCCGCGCGAGCACCACGTCATGGCGCTCCCGATCCGGCTCCTCGCGATGGTGTGCGCCTTCGGGTTCATGGTCGCGTTCGCCGTGGTGCTGGCCCGGCTGACGCTGGAGCCCTCTCCCGCCTCGGCGGCGCTCGCCCACACCAATCTCCATCCGGGGCGCTCGCTGCACGCATATCTGGATCAGCCGGCACTGCGGGACGCCGTGAAGCAGATCGGCGGAAACATCCTGCTGGGCGTGCCGTTCGGGATCCTCGTCCCGGTCGTCGCCCCACGCGCCCGCGGACTGCTGCGGGTGCTGATGCTGACCGCTCTGGTCATGCTGCTGGTGGAGTTCGCCCAGGGCGCGCTGATCACCGGCCGCGCCTTCGACATCGACGACGTCATCCTCAACACCACGGGCGCGCTGATCGGTTACGTGCTGCTGGGACGCCGGATGAGCCGGGCGGTGCACGCACGGGAGCGGGGGGGGGGGGGGGCCGGGGGGGAAAGGGAACAGCCCCCCCCCTGTCTCTCCCCCCGTCCTCGCGCGATGTTTCCCCCCCCCCCTCCCCCCAAACAAAAAACCCCCCCCCCCCCCCC
>NZ_JBHVGU010000055.1:32356-55783 GCF_042800575.1 Streptomyces sp. NPDC057616 | reverse complement strand
TCTTAAGCCTGCTGAGCACAGGGAGCGCGGGACGTCAGAGGTGGCGAGGGGGGGGGGAGTGGCCCCTCTGCTTTGTGGGGAGGAGGACGGCTCCCCCCCCGCGCCCGCCACAAATCGCGCAGCAGCGCGATCTCGGCCATGTGGTGGATGAGTTCGAGGTTGATGCCCCACAGGACGGCTATGTAGGGCTCGTCGGGGTTGGAGCCGTACGGGTACTGCGAGAACCCGACCGTGTCGAGCTGCTCGTCGCTCAGCGTCCCCACGCTCTCGCGCCACCGGTCCACCGTCGCCCACAGACGTTCGACCGCCAGGGCGGCGTCGGGCGTGAAGTCGACCAACTCGTGCGGGTCCCGGCGCCGTTCGCCGAAGGTCCACTCCCAGTCGCCCGCGAAGTTGGAGTGCAGATGCCCCAGCCGCCAGGCGATCGTGGTCACCGGCGACACGTCGGGCTCGACCCGGCCGGTGTGGGCGAGGACCTGTTCGACCCGCTCGACGCTCACGCTCCAGTCCTCGGCGACCTTCTCGATCGCCATGCCGCCGGCCACCTGCCGTGCCACCTCGGCGTATTCGCTCGCGGGGATGTCCGCGGCGCCCTTGTCGAGCACCCACTCCCCCGGCCCGAACGCCCTGGGGGTCGTCGCCTCGCCCCTGCGCCGGATGGACCAGGAACCGGGTGCCGGTTCCCACAGGTACTCCTCGTCACCGAGGCCCGTGAGCCGCACCTGGGCCATCTCCCTGGCGCAGTCGAACTGGTCGAGCAGAAGGCCGAATCGGTCCGTTCGCACGTCCGCTGTCTCCATGCCCGCTCCCCCGTCGCCGTACCCGTCGTCCGCCGCGCTCCGCTCCCGCGGAGGCTAACGGCTCACCCCCGCCGGGCGCGACGGATTTCCCCGTCCGCGGCCCGTCCGCGACCCGTGCCGGGACCGCCCGGCGGGGCCCGTTCAACTCCCTTCCCTCAACTCTTACTTCACACCTTGACGAAAGTGGTCCATACCTTTAGTTTCACCGGGCGACACCACCCCCGTGCGTGCACTCGTCCGTTCACAGGATGAACGCGGCCCCGAGCGCTCCACCCCCCACGAAAGGCCGTTCGCCATGGCCAGACCGAGATCTCTCCCCGCATCCGCCGCGCTGGCGGTCACCGCTCTCACCCTCTCCACCGGCCTGCTCTCCGCCTCCCCCGCGCAGGCCGCCACCGGCACGATCACCGGCCTGGCCGGCAAGTGCCTCGACGTCGCGGGCGCCAACTCCGCGGACGGCACCGCCGTCCAGCTCTACGACTGCAACGGCACCGCCGCCCAGCAGTGGACCGTCGGCAGCGACGGCACCATCAGGGCTCTCGGCAAGTGCCTCGACGTGACCGGCAATTCGACGGCCGACGGCGCCCAGCTCCAGCTGTGGAGCTGCTCGGGCGGCGCGAACCAGAAGTGGACGGTCACCGCCGCGCACGACATCGTCAACCCGCAGGCCAACAAGTGCATGGACGCCACCGGCAACTCCTCGGCCAACGGCACCCGGGCCCAGATCTGGAGCTGCACCGGCGCGGCCAACCAGAAGTGGACCGCGCCCTCCTCCGGCGGCTCCACCCCGTCCGCCCCGATGGCCGTGGCGCCGTACCTCTACAACGGCTGGGGCGATCCGCCGAGCCCGACCACGATCACCAACGCCACAGGCGTGAAGTGGTTCACCCTGGCGTTCGTCCTCAGCAACGGCTACTGCAACCCGCAGTGGGACGGCAGCCGTCCGCTCACCGGCGGCGTCGACCAGCAGACCGTCAACACCGTGCGCGGCAACGGCGGCGACATCATCCCGTCCTTCGGCGGCTACAGCGGCAACAAGCTGGAGAGCTCCTGTTCCAGCGCGGGCGAACTCGCCGCCGCCTACCAGAAGGTCATCAACGCCTACGGCCTCAAGGCCATCGACATCGACATCGAGGCCGACGCCTACAGCAACCCCACCGTCCAGCAGCGCACCGTCGACGCGCTCAAGACCGTGAAGGCCAACAACGCGGGTCTGAAGGTGTACATCACCATCGGAACCGGCCAGAGCGGACCCGACACCAGCCTCATCAACCGGGCGGCCTCGTCCGGCCTTTCGGTCGACGCGTGGGCCATCATGCCGTTCGACTTCGGCGGCGCCGGCCAGAACATGGGCAACCTGACCAAGCAGGCCGCCGAGGGCCTGAAGAACGCCCTCAAGAGCGCCTACGGCTACAGCGACGACCAGGCCTACCGCGACATGGGCATCTCGTCGATGAACGGCATCACCGACAACAACGAGACGGTGACGGTCAACGACTTCCAGACCATCCTGGCCTACGCCCAGCAGCACCACCTGGCCCGTCTGACGTTCTGGTCCGCCAACCGCGACCGCCCGTGCACCGGCGGAAGTGCCGACAGCTGCTCCGGGGTCGGCCAGTCCAACTGGGACTACACGCGCGTCTTCTCGCAGTACACCGGCTGAACTCCTGCTCAGCGCAGCTCAGTTGACACCCCCCGCCTCCGGCAAGGAGAAACCCATGCCTTCCCTTCCACGCCGCGGCAGATCCGTCGCGGCCGCCGTGGTGGCCGTGACCGCCGCGTCACTGCTCGGCGGCAGCCCGGCGCAGGCCGCGGCCACCGCGCTGCCCACCGGCTTCGCCACCGTCATGAACGCCGCGAGCGGCCGCTGCCTAGACGCCAAGGCGGCCGCCACCGCCAACGGCACCGTCGTGCAGCAGTACTCCTGCAACGGCACCACCGCGCAGCGCTGGAGCTTCACCGCCACCGGCGACGGGTACGTCCGCATCAACAACGCGGGCGACACCAACCAGGTCGTGGACGTGGCCGACGTCTCCACCGCCGACAGCGCACAGGTCCACCTGTGGACG
Organism: Streptomyces sp. NPDC057616; assembly: GCF_042800575.1. NCBI lineage: Bacteria > Bacillati > Actinomycetota > Actinomycetes > Kitasatosporales > Streptomycetaceae > Streptomyces > Streptomyces sp. NPDC057616. Next base: position 52,914 of record NZ_JBHVGU010000055.1, on the reverse strand, counting down.
TACGGCGGCGGCGCCAACCAGCAGTGGCTGCCGGTCGACGACGGCGGCGGCGCCTACCACTTCGTCAACCGCAACAGCGGCAAGTGCCTGGACGACCCGGGCGCCTCGACCGCCGACAGCGTGCAGTTCGTGCAGTTCACCTGCAACGGCACCGCCGCCCAGCGTTTCCAGGTGGTCCCCGTGACCCCGTCGGGCACCAACCCCGATCTCGGCCCGAACGTCACGGTCTTCGACCCCTCGATGTCGTCCTCGACGATCCAGAACAAGCTGACCTCGATCTTCCAGCAGCAGGAGACGAACCAGTTCGGCTCCCAGCGCTACGCCGTGCTGTTCAAGCCCGGGGCCTACGACGCGGACGTCAACGTCGGCTTCTACACCCAGGTGCTGGGCCTCGGACTGTCTCCGGACGCGGTGACGGTGAACGGCGCGGTGCACGCCGAGGCCGACTGGTTCCAGGGCAACGCCACCCAGAACTTCTGGCGCGGCGCGGAGAACCTGTCGGTCAACCCGACGGGCGGCGGCGACCGCTGGGCGGTCTCGCAGGCGGCGCCGTACCGGCGTATGCATCTGCGCGGCAACCTCGCGCTGGACGACGGCGGTTGGTCCAGCGGCGGGTACCTCGCCGACAGCAAGATCGACGGTCAGGTCAACTCGGGCAGCCAGCAGCAGTGGCTGACCCGCAACTCCCAGCTGGGCGGCTGGACCGGCTCCAACTGGAACATGGTGTTCGCCGGCAGCACCGGCGTCCCCGCCACCAGCTTCCCCAAGCCGCCCTACACCACGGTCGCCCAGAGCCCGGTCACCAGGGAGAAGCCGTTCCTGTACGTCGACGGGACCGGCGCCTACCAGGTGTTCGTGCCGTCCGTGCGGACCAACTCCTCCGGCACCAGCTGGTCCGGCGGTGCCTCGGGCACCTCGCTCTCGCTGGACAGCTTCTACATCGTGAAGCCGGGCGCGACCGCGGCGCAGATCAACTCCGCCCTCGCCGCAGGCAAGAACCTCCTGGTCACCCCGGGCGTCTACCACCTCGACCAGACCCTTCAGGTCACGCGCGCCGACACCGTCGTCCTCGGTCTGGGCCTCGCCACGTTCGTGCCCGACAACGGCGTCACCGCGATGAAGGTCGCGGACGTCGACGGCGTGAAGGTCGCGGGCCTGCTGTTCGACGCGGGCACGACCAACTCGCCCTCCCTGCTGGAGGTCGGGCCGAACGGCTCCTCCGCCTCCCACGCGGCCGACCCGACCTCCCTGCACGACGTCTACTTCCGCGTCGGCGGCGCGGGCGTCGGCAAGGCGACCACGAGCCTCGTCGTCAACAGCGACAACGTGATCGGCGACCACATGTGGATCTGGCGGGCCGACCACGGCAGCGGCGTCGGCTGGACCAGCAACACCGCGGACACCGGAATGATCGTCAACGGCGACGACGTCACCATGTACGGCCTGTTCGTGGAGCACTTCCAGAAGTACCAGACCGTCTGGAACGGCAACGGCGGCCGCACGTACTTCTTCCAGAACGAGATGCCCTACGACCCGCCGAACCAGGCGGCCTGGACGAACGGCTCCACGCAGGGCTACGCCGCCTACAAGGTGGCCGACTCGGTCACCAGCCACCAGGCTTACGGCCTGGGCAGCTACTGCTACTTCAACGTCAATCCGAGCGTCGTGGCGGCGCACGCCATCGAGGCGCCGAACACCTCCGGGGTGCGCTTCACCGACATGGTGACCGTCTCCCTCGGCGGGACCGGCACGATCAGCCACGTCGTCAACAACACCGGAGGACCGTCCAACTCCGGTACCAACGTGGCCAACCTGACCAGCTACCCGTAGGAGCCGACGTGCGCAACCCGCTGCACCCCGCACGCCGCAGGGCGGCGCTCGCCGCCGTCCTGGGCGCGCTGGCCCTCGTCGTGGCCCTCCCCGGCCAGGCGGGCGCCAACGTCCTGACGCTGCTGCCGCAGAACGCCGACGGGCTGGAGCAGAGCTTCTCGCCCGCCTACGACTACGACGGCGACGGCTGCTACGCCACCGCGGCCATCGGCGCCGACGGCACCATCAACCCCGGCCTGAAGCTGGGCGGCGACGTCAACGGCCACTGCCACGACTACGCCCAGCTCGCCAACGCCAACACCTACTCACGCGAGAAGTGCAACAACGGCTGGTGCGCCGTGATGTACGCCAGCTATTTCGAGAAGGACCAGGCCACGCTGGGCCCGGCGGCCATCGGCCACACGCACGACTGGGAGCACGTGGTCGTGTGGATCAGCGACAACCAGGTCCAGTACGTGTCGGTGTCGCAGCACAGCGGCTACCAGGTGGCGGCCGCCTCGGCCATCCGCTTCGACGGCACGCACCCGAAGATCGTCTACCACAAGGACGGTGTCTCGACCCACGACTTCCGCTTCGCCAACTCCAACGACGAGCCTCCGGAGAACGCCACCGGCGGCTGGTTCTACCCGCGCCTGGTGGGCTGGAACGGCTATCCCGCCGGCTACCGCGACAAGCTGCTGAGCGCGGACTTCGGCGCGGCCACCATCAAGATCAAGGACGGCGACTTCGAGTACGGCCTCGCCCACTCGATGCCGTCGGGCATCCCGTTCGACCCGAACGCGTGATCCCGGACGTCACCTACCCGATGTGGCGCAGCAGTTCGGCCACAGCGGGCGGCAGGTCCCCTCTGGGGTGAACGACCCGCATCCGCCAGGTCGGTGCGTGCGCTGCGAAGCGGCGCACCGACAGGTCGGGGAAGCGGGCGGCCAGGGACGGGGGCAGGATGCAGACGCCGAGTCCGTGGCGCACCAGGTCGGTGGCGCCGAGCACGTCGTTCACCTCGAAGGTGGTGGCGCGTTCGACGCCGGCCGAGCGCAGGGTCCGGTCGACCGAGGTGCGGATCGCCCAGCCCAGCGGAAAGTCGACCAGCGGCAGCGCGACCGCCTCGGCCAGGGTCACCGGCCGCTCCGGCAGCCGTGCCTCCGCCGGAGCGGCCACCAGGACCATCTCCTCCCGCGCCAGTGACCTGGTCGCGAGCCCGCGCAGCCGCGCGGCGTCGAGAGCGACCACGGCCAGGTCGACGGTGCCCTCCCGCAGCTCCCGCGGGATGTCGTCGGCCGGCGCCTGCCGCAGTCGCACCGCCACGCCCGGGTGCTCCCGGTGGAAGGCGGCCAGTCCCGGGGCGAGACCGGCGTAGAGCCCCTGCATCACGCCGACGGTGACCTCCCCGCGCAGGTCCTCCTGGGCCAGGGCGACGGCGGCGCGTGCCTCCTCGGCGGCCTGGAGGGCCGTACGGGCGGACGCGAGGAAGGCCCGCCCGGCAGGGGTCAGCGTCACCCGGTGCGTGGTCCGCCGGAACAGCCGGGCGCCCAGTTCGTGCTCCAGGGCGCGCACCGTCGAGGAGACGGCGGACTGCACCACGTGCAACCGCCGTGCCGCCGCGGTGAATCCGCCTTCCTCGGCGACCGCGACGACGACCGCCATCTGCCGTAGCTCCATGCGTCCGCCCTCCGCCGCCCATCTCCCGACGAGATTACCGTCATCTTCGATCATCTCCGCAGTAGGGGAAGCAGGCGCGGCGTGCACCTGTTGGGGCGGATGAGCGGCGGTCGGTCCGCCGCGGTCACTGCCAGGGATCGGAGTACTCAGATGTCGATGTCCTCGGCCACGCGCCCAGCACACGGCGAGGCCGGCCACGCGCCGAAGACCCGCCGCTCCGGCGGTCGCGCCTACGGCGCCGGGTTCTGGACGATCGCGGCCGTGTTCGTCACGGCCATGGCGTTCTCCACGGTGCCGACCCCCCTGTACCCGCTCTACCAGGCGCACGACGGCTTCTCGACGTTCACCGTGACGGTCGTGTTCGCCGTCTACGCCGTCGGGGTCCTCGCCAGCCTGCTGCTCGCCGGACACGTCTCGGACTGGGTCGGCCGCAAGAAGGTGCTGATCGCGGCCCTGGTGCTGGAGCTGGTCGCCGCGGCGCTGTTCCTGGCCGTCCCGTCGCTGCCCGTCCTGCTCGTCGCGCGCCTGGTCACGGGGCTCGGTGTCGGCATGCTCACGGCGACCGCGACCGCCCATCTGCACGACCTGCACAGCGCGCACCGGCCGGACGGATCTCCGCAGCGCTTCGAGATCGTCTCCACGGCTGCGAACATCGGCGGTCTGGGCCTCGGACCGCTGGTGGCCGGCCTGCTGGCCCAGTACCTCGGCGCACCGCTGCGCCTGCCCTACGCCGTCGTCGGCGTCGCGCTGCTGATCGGCGTGGCCGCGGTGGCGCTGACCCCGGAGACGGTGCGCAAGCCCGGCATCAGGCCCGCCTACCGGCCGCAGCGGGTCAGCGCCGACCACGGCGACCGGGCCGGGTACATCGCCGCGGCCGCCTCCGGCTTCGCGTCGCTGGCGGTCTTCGGGCTCTTCACCTCCCTGGTCCCGGGCTTCGTCGGCGGCACCCTGCACCACCCGTCCCGGGCGCTGGCCGGGCTGATCGTGTTCGTGGTGTTCGGCGCGGCCGCCGGAGCGCAGGTGCTGACCGGCCGGCTCTCGGCGCGGGCCCGCCGGACCGCCGGACTGCTCGCCCAGGCCGCCGGGGTGGCCGTGCTCGCGGTCGGCGTGCACACCGCGAGCCTGGCCGTGTTCGTGCTCGCCGGGATCGTCGCCGGCGCCGGTGCCGGCATGCTCTTCAAGTCGGCGGTGGGCTCCGTGGCGAGCATGGCGGCCCCGGCCCGGCGCGGCGAGGCCCTGGCCGGACTCTTCCTGGTGTCCTACCTCGGCCTGGCCCTCCTCCCGGTCGGCCTCGGAGTCGCGAGCCGGTACACCTCGACGGCCGGGGCGATGACCTGGTTCACGGCGGTGGTTCTCGTCCTGCTGGCGGGCGTGGCCCTGCTGGGGCGGCGGGTCCGCGCGAGCTGATCCGGGCCGCTCCGCCGCTCCTCGGCGGAGCACGACCGTATGCCCTTCGGGGGGTGTGGCTGTGGTCGACGTCGATGACCTCCTGGGCGATGATCGGGCCCTCGTCGAGGTCGGCGGTGACGTAATGGGCGGTCGCGCCGACGAGTTTGACGCCCCGTTCGTGCGCCTGGTGGTAGGGCTTGGCGCCCTTGAAGCTCGGCAGGAACGAGTGGTGGATGTTGATCACGCGGCCGGCGGGCCGGGTGCACAGCTCGTCGGAGAGGACCTGCATGGAGCGCGCCAGCACGACCGGGACGCGGCGTCGTGCCGACCGGTTCGAGGTGCTGGCGCCTGGCGAAGGGGGCGGCCACGTCGGCGAACTCCCGGAGCAGGGTGCCGGTGACGTCGGCGTCGCCGGGCGCGGTCAACTGCATCCGCATGAAGCAGTGGCCGTCGCGGCGGTCCCCGAACTGGCGGTTGTCGAGGATGTCGCAGCCGTGGTCGACGAGGAACGCGGAGACGGCGTGGACGATGCCGGGGGCCTCGGGGCAGTCGGGGGTGAGGACGTGCCCGGCCTGCTTCGTGGCGGCGGTCTGCCGGAGTTCGGTGGTGGTCGTCGTCATCAGGGCACCTGCGGGCCGCGGTACTCGCTCATCGCGTCGACGAGCCAGCGGGCCAGGTAGTCGGCGAACGAGGCGCGCGGGAAGAGCCGGTACGTCGGGGCCTCGTTCACCTGCCACAGCAGCACCGGGACGGGTCCGACGGTGGTCGACACCGCCCGGCCGGGTCCGAAGGCACGGGGGTGCAGGTCCAGCGGGCAGCCCTTCTCCAGCACCTGGCGGGCGGCAGGGCCGCCCAGTTCGAGCGTGGTGCGGTTCGCCGAGACGTCCACGACCGAGCCGGGGTCCCCGGCCAGCGCCTCCGTCAACTCTGCGACCACGGGGGCCACTTCGGTCTGGGAGAGCACGAGCCATTCGTCGGGTCCGAGCCATACGGCCGTGTGGGGGCCGTAGGCCGAGATCCGGCCGCACTCCCTGGGGAGGGGTGCGCCCAGGGTCTTCTCGATGCGGCCGGCCGCCGCCGAGCCGGGGTCGACGCGCACGTTCACCATGGTGACGAACGGCCACTCGGCGAGCGCGACGCCGCGGGCGCCGGTGACCGTTGCGGCGCGCATCAGCTCTTCCAGGTGCGCCAGCGGGCTCGTGCGCGCCGCGATCGTCGGTTCAGCCATCTCGCCTGGTCCCTTCCGGGTCGTAGAGGACGAAGTCGGTCACCTCGACGGGCACCAGGTCCGTGCCCACCGGGGCGAGGAGGGTCTCGCCGATCCTGGCCCGCCCGTCGGCGACGAGCGCGAGGGCGAAGGGGCGGCCCAGCGCCGGACTGAGGTAGCTGGAGGTGACGTGGCCGAGCATCGGCACGGGCACCGTCTCCAAGGAGGTTTCCGGCGCGAGGAGTTGGGTGCCTTCCGGCAGCCGGGTCATGCGGTCGCTCGGCAGCAGGCCGACCAGTTGCTTGCGGTCGGTGCGGGAGGTGTCGGCGCGGGAGTAGGACCGCTTGCCGACGAAGTCCTTCTGCTTCGAGACCACCCAGGACATGCCCGCGTCCTGCGGTGTGACGGTGCCGTCGGTGTCCTGGCCGACGATGATGTACCCCTTCTCGGCACGCAGGACGTGCATGGTCTCGGTGCCGTAGGGGGTGATGCCGTACGGCTGCCCGGCCTCGTGCACCTGCTCCCAGACGGTCAGGCCGTACCACGCCGAGACATTGATCTCGTAGGCGAGTTCGCCGGAGAAGGAGATCCGGCAGATGCGGGCCGGGATGCCGGAGGCCAGGGTGGTCTCGCGGAACGCCATGAAGGGGAACGCCTCCGCCGACAGGTCGACGTCCGGCGCGAGTTGGGCGACGACCGAGCGGGACTTCGGGCCGACGACGGCGATCGTCGACCACTGCTCGGTCACCGAGGTGCAGTGGACGTCGAGTTCGGGCCACTCGGTCTGCAGCCACTCCTCCAGCCAGTCCAGGACTCCGGCGGCGCCGCCGGTCGTGGTGGTCATGAAGTAGCGGTTGTCGTCGAGGCGCAGGGTCACGCCGTCGTCGAAGATCATGCCGTCGGGCCTGCACATGACGCCGTAGCGGGCCATGCCGGGCCTCAGCTTCTTGAAGGCGTTGGTGTAGATGCGGTTGAGGAACTCGCCCGCGTCCGCGCCCCAGATCTCGATCTTGCCGAGGGTGGAGGCGTCCATGAACGCCACGCCCTCACGGGCCGCCCGGCACTCGCGGGCCACGGCCGTGTCCATGTCCTCGCCGGGGCGGGGGTAGTACCAGGGGCGCTTCCACTGCCCGACGTCCTCGAACTCCGCGCCGTGCGCGACATGCCAGGCGTGGACGGAGGTGGTGCGCTCGGGATCGAACAGCTCGCCGCGCTCGCGGCCGGCCAGGGCGGCGAAGGCGATCGGCGTGTACGGCGCACGGTAGGCGGTGGTGCCGATCTCCCCGAGCGAGCCGCCGATGGCCTCGGCGATCACGCCGATCGCGTTGACGGCCGAGGTCTTGCCCTGGTCGTTGGCGGTGCCGAGCGAGGTGTAGCGCTTGACGTGCTCGACGCTGCGCATGCCGGCGCCGGTGGACCGCCAGACGTCGGCGACGGTGACGTCGCGCTGGTGGTCGACCAAGTGGCTGTCCCAGGTGGCAGGTTCACCGGTCGCCGCGGGCACCAGCCACAGCGCACGCGTCGGGCCGGCCGCGGACGGCGTGCCGACCGGCGGCGGCACGGCGACCGGGAATCCTGCCTCCGTCGCGGCCCGTGCGCCGGCCCGCGCGCCCTCGGCGAGACAGCCGTCGAGGCCGTACGTCCCCCGGGCCGCACCGGCGACCTGCTGATCGCGAACGGAGCCGTCCGGCACGAACGCGACCAGGTCCTCGTCCCAGCGCAGCTTCCCCTGGCGCTGGCTGTGCAGATGCACCACCGGGCTCCAGCCGCCCGAGACGGCGAGCAGATCGCACGCGAACGCCCGTGCCTCACCCGTGAGTTGGCCCGTCCCGTCGAGACCCTGGACGGTGACGCCGGTGAGCCGGCCGTCGCCCGCGGTGTCGACGACCGCGCTGCCCCTGAGCACCGGTACGCCGGTCGCCACGGCGACCTCGGCCGCGCGGTGGGAGAGTTCGGGGCGCGCGTCCACGACGGCGGCGATGCCGACGCCCGCGGCGTGCAGGTCGGCGACCGTGTCGTAGGCGCTGTCGTTCGTCGTGCTCACCACGGCCCGCGAACCGGGCGCCACGCCGTACCGGTTGAGGTATGTGCGGACGGCGGCGGCGAGCATCACGCCGGGCCGGTCGTTGCCGGCGAAGACCAGCGGGCGCTCGTGCGCGCCGGTCGCCAGGACCACCTGGCGCGCGCGGATGTGCCACAGCCGCTGGCGCGAGACGCCTTCGGGGGCGGCCGCTCCGAGGTGGTCGGTGCGCCGCTGGAGGGCCAGGACGTAGTTGTCGTCGTAGGAGCCGAAGGCCGTGGTGCGCGGCAGGACGACGGCCTCGGGCGCGGAGTCGAGGGCCGCGCGGACGTCGGCGATCCACTCCGGGGCGCTCCGCGCACCGACCGTCTCGGTGCGCGCGGAGAGCAGCGAACCGCCGGGCTCCGGCTGGTCGTCGAGAAGGATGACGCGCGCACCCGAGCCCGCCGCGGTCGCCGCGGCGGCCAGTCCGGCCGGTCCGGCGCCGACGACCAAAACGTCGGTGTGCACGTACTTCTTGTCGTGGACGGCGGGGTCGGGCGTCGGGTCGAGACGGCCCATGCCGGAGAGTGTCGTGGCGGACAGTCCCTCGTGGAGCTCGACCGTCGTCGCCGGGAGCATGCCCTCCGAGCACGGGCCCGCGATCTGCAGCAGGGCGTCGGGCTCCTCGGGACCGGCGGAGACGATGCCGCGCGGGCGGCCGCGGTAGATGGACGGCGCGACCTCGACGAGCCCGTTCGCCAGCATCGCGGAGGCGACGGTGTCGCCGGGGTGGCCGGTCAACTCCCGTCCGTCGACGGTGAACCGCAGCACGCTGCCGCGGTCGACGCGGCCTCCGTGCGGCAGCCGGAAGTGCTGGTCGGTCATCGGTTCCCTCCGGCCTGGGGCAGTTCGGGGCGGGGCTCGTCGAGCCGGTAGGCGGCGAGCACCTCGTAACTGACGGTGTCGCGCAGGACGTTGAACCAGCGGCGGCAGCCGATGCTGTGCATCCAGCGCTCCGCGAAGGGGCCCTTGGGGTTGTCCCGGTAGAAGACGTACTCGGCCCACTCCTCGTCGGTCAGCTCCGCCGGGTTCTCGGGGTAGGGGACGTGGGCCTGCCCCCCGTAGTGGTACTCGGTCTCGTTACGGGGACCGCACCATGGGCAGGTGATCAGCAGCACGGTGTCCTTCTCTCGGCGGGCGGTCAGTGGGCCACGGCTGCTGCGCCGTGCTCGTCGATCAACGCGCCCGTGCTGAACCGCTGGAGCGCGTAGGGGGCGTTCAGCGGATGGGGCGCGCCGGTGGCGACGGTGTGGGCGAACGTCCAGCCGGCGGCCGGCGTCGCCTTGAAACCGCCCGTCCCCCAGCCGCAGTTGACGTAGAGGTTCTCGACGGGGGTGGTGCCGATGATCGGGGAGGCGTCCGGGGTGACGTCCACGATGCCGCCCCAGGTGCGCAGCACGTGCGCGCGGGCGAAGATCGGGAACAGCTCGACGGCGGCCGCCATCTGCTGCTCGATCACGTGGAACGAGCCGCGCTGCCCGTAGCCGTTGTACGAGTCGACGCCCGCGCCCATCACCAGCTCACCCTTGTGCGCCTGGGAGACGTAGACGTGCACGTGGTTCGACATCACGACGGTGGGGTGCACGGGCTCGTGCAGTTCGGAGACCAGGGCCTGGAGCGGGTGGGACTGCACCGGCAGCCGGAAGCCGGCCCGCTCGGCCAGCACGCTGCTGTGGCCGGCGGCCGCGAGGCCGACCCGGCCGGCGAGGATGCGGCCGCGGTTGGTCTCGACGCCCACGACCCGTTCGCCGTCCTTGAGGAAGCCCGTGACCTCGCAGCCCTGGATCAGGTCCACGCCCAACTCGTCGGCGCGGCGGGCCAGCGCCCACGCGACGTGGTCGTGCTTTGCGATGCCGGCCCGCGGCTGGAAGGTGCCGCCGAGGACCGGATAGCGGGTGCGGGACGAGACGTTGAGGATGGGGCAGACCTCGGCGACCTGGTCCGGCTCCAGCCATTCGGCGTCCACGCCGTTGAACCGGTTGGCATTGACGCGGCGCATGCCCTCGCGGACGTCCTGGAGGGTGTGCGCGAGGTTGAGGACGCCGCGCTGGCTGAACAGGAAGTCGTACCCCAGCTCCTCCGGGAGCCCTTCCCACAGCTTGAGCGCGTGCTCGTAGATCGCCGCGCTCTCGTCCCACAGGTAGTTGGAGCGGATGATCGTGGTGTTGCGCGCCATGTTGCCGCCGGCCAGCCAGCCCTTCTCCAGGACAGCGACGTTGGTGATGCCGTGGTTCTTGGCGAGGTAGTAGGCGGTGGCCAGGCCGTGGCCGCCCGCCCCGACGATGACGACGTCGTAGGAGGAGCGCGGCTCGGGGTTGCGCCAGAGGAAGTCCGGGTGCTCCGGCAGCGGTTCGGCGGTCACGCCGCGCCTCCGATCAGGTGGGGGTAGAGGGGGAAGGCGGCGGCGAGCTTCTCGGCGCGGTCACGCAGCAGTCGGGCGCTCTCGTCACCGAGCCGCTCGGTCTTGAGTGCCTGCGCGACGATGCCGGCCACCTCGCGGAACTCCGCGTCGCCGAAGCCTCGCGTGGCCAGGGCCGGGGTGCCGATCCGCAGCCCCGAGGAGACCATGGGCGGGCGCGGATCGAAGGGAACCGCGTTGCGGTTGACCGTGATGCCGATGCGGTGCAGGCGGTCCTCGGCCTGCCGGCCGTCGAGCGCGGAGTCGCGCAGGTCGACGAGGACCAGGTGGACCTCGGTGCCGCCGGTGAGCACGGTGATGCCGGCCTCGGCCACGTCGTCCGAGAGCAGCCGCCCGGCGAGGATGCGGGCGCCGGCCAGGGTGCGCCGCTGGCGGTCCTTGAACTCCTCGCCCGCCGCCATCTTGAAGGCGACCGCCTTCGCCGCGATCACATGCTCCAGCGGGCCGCCCTGCTGCCCGGGGAAGACCGCGGAGTTGATCTTCTTGGCCAGGGCGGCGCGGCTGAGGATCACCCCGCCGCGCGGTCCGCCGAGGGTCTTGTGCGTGGTGGTCGTGACGACATCCGCGTACGGGACGGGGCTGGGGTGCAGGCCCGCGGCGACCAGTCCGGCGAAGTGCGCCATGTCCACCATCAGGTAGGCGCCCACCGCGTCGGCGATCCGCCGGAACGCGGCGAAGTCCAGCTGCCTGGAATAGGCAGACCAGCCCGCGACGATCATCTTGGGCCGGTGGGTGAGGGCGAGTTGCTCGACCTCGTCCATGTCGATGCGCAGGTCCGACTCGCACACGTGGTAGGGCACGACGTCGTAGAGCCTGCCGGAGTAGTTGATGCGCATGCCGTGGGTCAGGTGCCCGCCGTGCGCGAGGTCGAGTCCGAGGATCGTGTCGCCGGGCTGCAGGAGCGCGAACATCGCGGCCGCGTTGGCCTGGGCGCCCGAGTGCGGCTGCACGTTCGCCGCCTCGGCGCCGAACAGGTCCTTGACCCGGTCGACGGCCAACTGCTCCACGACGTCGACGTGTTCGCAGCCGCCGTAGTAGCGGCGGCCCGGGTAGCCCTCCGCGTACTTGTTGGTCAGCACCGAGCCCTGGGCCTCCATGACGGCGGCCGGGGCGAAGTTCTCCGAGGCGATCATTTCGAGCGTCGACTGCTGGCGGTGCAGCTCGGCGTTCACCGCGGTCGCTACATCCGGATCGAGCTCGCCGAGCGGGCGGGAAAGGGTGGAGGTGACCGTGGTGATCGACGGGGTGGTTGCCATCTGCGCACCATCCTGAGAGACGACTGAAACGCGACTGATATATCAGCCTGTGCGGTAACGTATGGGAGCTCGACGGCGAGGTCAAGGGGGCTTTATGCAGCAGGTGGCGATCGAGCCCGGCGGCGAGGAGCTGTCCCTCGCCGAGCGCGCCTACCGCGCCGTCCGCGACCGGCTCGTCATGCTCGAGATCCGTCCGGGCGCCCCGATCAACGAGGACCAGCTGGCCCAGTCCCTCGGCGTGGGACGCACGCCGGTGCGCGAGGCGCTCAAGCGCCTCCAGTACGAGCGCCTGATCACCACGTACCCACGGCGCGGCACCTTCGCCACCGAGGTCAACATCACCGACCTCGCCCATATCTCCGAAGTGCGCCAGGAGTTGGAGCCGCTGGCCGCCGCCCGGGCCGCGCGGCGCGCCACGGCCGCGGACCGGGCGGTCCTGACATCCCTGCGGCAGCAGCTGGAGAGCGCGGCCGTCCTCCGTGACGACGCCACCGAGCTGCTGCACCTGGACCTCCAGGTGCACCGCTCCATCTACGCCGCCACGCACAACCCGTATCTGGACGACACCCTCGTCCGCTACGACAACCTCGCCACCCGTATCTGGTGTCTGTTCATCGACCGGCTGCCGGACATGGCCGGCCACATCGGAGAGCACGGGCCGCTGATCGAGGCGATCGTCGGCGGGGATGCCGACCGGGCCGCCGAACTCGCCCGCGGCCATGTCGAGGGTTTCGAGCGGGCCGTTCGCGCCGTGGTCTGAGGCCACTGGCCTGTGGCAGCTTCACCGGCTTTCGGTGCGCGCGGGCCCGCGACGCCCGCACCGCGCGTCAGTGCGCGCCGCCCCGCGACTCCCCCGCCCGCGTCCGGGGCCCGCCCGCCAGCGTGGTCCACAGATACGGGGCCACGTCGTCCCCCGGGAGCTGGGCGATCATGCAGCGCACGCAGCGCTCGATCTTCACCCGCCACAGCCGGGCCGCCTCGTTCCCGTCGGCGTTGAGCAGCGCCTCGTGGACGACGGCGTCCTCGTTGTAGATCGTGCAAATACGCCGAGCACCACCTGCCGCTCATCCTGCGTGAACCACTCGGCGTGATCGGCGTGGTCACCCCGTGGAACCACCCCCCGCTGATGGCCGCCTGGAAGATCGCGCCCATCCTCGCCGCGGGCAACACACTCGTCCTCAAGCCGTCCGAGCAGACGCCCCTGACCACCTTGAAGTGCGCCGAACTCGTCGCCGACCTGCTGCCGGCGGGCGTGCTGAACGTGGTCAACGGCCGCGGCCCGGTCGTCGGCGCCCGGCTCGCCGAGCACCCGGACGTCGGCATGATCGCGCTGACCGGATCGGTCGCCGGCGGGCGTGCCGTCGCCCGGGCGGCCGCCGAGAGCCTCAAGCGCGTCCACCTCGAACTCGGCGGCAAGGCGCCGGTGGTGGTCTTCGAGGACGCCGACCTCGCGGCCGCGGCCTCGTCCTTGCGGGTGGCCGGCTTCTGGAACTCCGCAGCCCGCGAGGAGATCTTCGGCCCCGTGGTCACCGTCGAGACCTTGACCGACGAGGACGAGGCGGTACGGCGCGCCAACGGCGTCCCGCTCGGGCTGTCGACATCGGCGTGGACCGAGAACGCCCGCCGCAGCCACGACGTCGCCGCGCGCCTCGACTTCGGCACCGTCTGGGTCAACTCCCAACCGGTACTGGCCGGTGAGGTGCCCTGGGGCGGCTTCAAGGGCTCCGGCTACGGCCGTGACCTGTCGCTCCACGCGCTGGACGACTACTCGCGCACCAAGCACGTCATGCACAACCACGAGCGCTGATCCCGTCCGCCCAGGAGATGTTCGTCCCGGAGGGGGACCGCCATCGGCGGCCCCCCTCCCGGTTCCCGGCTCAGAACTTCAGCGCGTCCGCCATCGTCTGCTGCCAGTACGTGACGGTCAGCGAGCTGTCGTAGTACGCGCCCTTGGCCGGCAGCGACGGCACGGCGGAGGCTCCGCCGTCGCTGTTCGGGGTGAGGCCCTGGAAGGCGACCACCAGCCGGTGCCCCGTGTCCCCGCCCTCGCCGCTGCCGTCGGCCGCCGACAGCGTGACGCCCGCATAGCCGGACTCGCCGGGCCGCAGGGTCACCACGGCCTGCGGCTGGGAGTCCTTCGGCGCGCTGGGCGCCCACTGCATCTCGTCGAAGCGGAGGATCGGGTAGTAGGTCAGGTCGCAGGTCTTCGAGCCGATGTTCTTCACCGTGATCAGCATGTGGTTGAGCGGGCGGGTGACCGGCTGGGCGGTGACGCGGGTGTTGGAGCCGTTGCACAGGACGCGGCCCGCCGAAGTCCCGGCGCCCGACGTCTTCTTGGCGTCCGCGGAGCCGGCGCCGGTCTTTCCGCCGGAGGTCTTCTCAGCGCCGGCCGTCTGCGGGGAGTCCTGGCCCGCCGCGCCCGGCGTTCCCCCACCGGAGGTCCCGCCCTGCGCCTTCCCGGTACCGCCGGCCGAGGGCGTGGACGTGGCGGCCCCGGAGGTCGTCGCGGCGCCCTCGTCCTTCGTGCCCGTGCCGCTCTGGCACGCCGTCAGGGCCAGCGCGGCGAGAGCGACTGCGGCTGCACCTGCGAACGTTCGGGACGGACGGGCGCTGCCGGAGCTGTGGGCGGTGCGGAACGCGGGCATGGCTGGATTCCTCTTCTCAGGACGGGACCGGGACCGCCGCTCGACCGGATTCCGGGAGCGGCGTGCTTGGATGGCCTCAGCCTGCGCGGTGATCCGTTCCCTGCGCCACAGTCCTTGGGGGATCAGGGACACTGGAACGCCGAAACGGGCTCTGAACTGCTGAAACAACCCGTTCCTGGAACGCCGGAACGGGACACGGGGTGGGAGGAACGGTGTCGGAGGACACTGCCGAGGCCGGGTTCGCCCGGCTGCTGCGGGAGTTGAAGGACCGCTCGGGGCTCAGCTACGGGACGCTCTCCAAGCGGCTGCACATGAGCACGTCGACGCTGCACCGGTACTGCAACGGCGATGCCGTTCCCACGGACTACGCACCCGTCGAACGGCTGGCCCGCCTCTGCAAAGCGTCACCGGACGAACTCGTCGACCTCCACCGGCGCTGGGTCCTCGCGGACGCGAACCGGGGGCGCAGGTCCGCACTCGCCGACGCGCCACGGGCCGAGGTGCCCGGCGAGTCGGCGGCCGAGGCTCCCGATACGCCTCCGGCCGACCCGGCGGTGCCCGCCGACGACCCCGCGCCCAGGAAGTTCCGCCGCCCCGGCAGGCGGGTTCTGTTCGCCGGGATCGCCGTCGTCGCCGTCGTCGGCGCGGTCGCCCTCACCGCAAACCTGCCGTCGGGCGGGGGCGACGCCAGCCGGGACAGCCCCGTCGGAGCGGCCTCCGCCGACGACGGCGCACAGCACAACTCGCCCCGCGGCTCAGGGAAACCGTCGCACTCCTCGCCCTCGGCGTCCGCCTCGCCCTCGGGCCGGGAGAAGGGCGATGCCAAAGGGACGGCCGGGGCCGGCCAAGGTTCCGCATCCCCGTCCGCGGCCGGCGGTGACGCGCCGGCCGGTGTCCCGGTGACGGTCACGACCCAGCCGTACAGCTGGGAGGACCCGTGCAGCCAGCACTACCTGATCAAGAAGCCTCCGGCCCAGGTCGCGCCGCCGCCCGTCGCCGAGGACGCGACCGCCTGGGTGGCGGCGGCCGGCGCGGTCTCGGCGGGCGAGCAGTACGTCACGCTCACCGTGCAGGGGTCGGGGAAGGAAACCGTGGTCCTCAACAGCCTCAGCGTCCGGACGACGGCCCGGAGCGCGCCCCTCGCCTGGAACGACTACGCCATGGGCGTCGGCTGCGGCGGAGGTGTGCAGACCCGCTCGTTCGGCGTCGACCTGGACGCGGCCCGTCCCGCCGCCGTGCCCAAGTCAGGGCAGCGGAACTTCCCGTTCAAGGTGAGCGAGTCCGACCCGGAGGTCTTCTACGTCAAGGCCGACGCATCGGCGTACGACACGCGGTGGTACCTGGAGCTGAACTGGTCGAGCGGGACCCGGCACGGGACGCTGCGGATCGACAACCACGGGCAGCCGTTCCACACCAGCGCAAGCACCGGGCGGCCAGCCTACGAGTTCATCCTCGGCGGCAACGCGTGGACCAAGGCGGCGCCGTCCTGACGCCGCATCCTGACGCCGGGCAGCGCCTGACGCCGGTTCAGGCCGATTCGGCGGGCTCCTCCTCGGTGGGTCGCTCCGCGCCGCCGGGCAGCATCCGGAACAGCTGGTTGGCCGGAACGGCCAGCAGCCACCAGTACTTGGCCAGCGTCGGCGAGAAGAAGGCCACCGGGACGGACGTCGCGAAGACCATTGCCATCACGACGCTGCGGCGCAGCCCCTCGGTCAGCTGAGGCCGCTCGGCGTCCGGGACGGTCAGCGCGGGCTTCGTCAGCAGGCGGACGTACATCGCGCCGTAGAGGGCGACGGCCAGGGCGATGGACGCCGCGTAGAAGACGGTCGCCGCGGTCGTGTCGCCGTACTCGCTGATCAACTTGGTGGGGAAGGGCAGCGCGGCGACGACGGCGAGCAGGGCGAACCAGCAGTAGAGCAGCCAGCGGTCGACGGTGGCGAGCAGGCGGAACAGGGAGTGCTGGGCCAGCCAGAGCGCGCCGATGACGGCGAAGCTGAGCAGGTAGGCGCCGATCGCGGGCACCGCCTCCCGCACGGCGTGGGCGACCTCCGAGTGGGGCAGGCCCTCCGGCACGCTGATGTCGAGGGCGAGCAGGGTGATCGCGATGGCGAACACGGCGTCGCCGAAGAAGGCCAGTCGTTCCGGTCCGACGACGACGTCGTGGCGGAAGAGACCGGGGAGGCGGTTGGACATGCGAGGGGCACCTGGGTTCATCGAGGGGGTGGAGACGCCTGTGTATCACGAGGTGCCGCGCCAGGGGTGAACGCACAGGGGGAGAACGGTACTTGGGCTGTGGTGCCGGCCGCGGGGCCGGTCAGCCGGCCCGGGTGGTCAGCTCCTTGAGCACGGCCTGTCCCGCGGCACGGTGGTCGGCGGCCCGGTCCGGGTCCGTCTCCTCCAGCACGGTCGCGATGCCCTCGTGGGCCAGCGCCTCCTCGTAGCGGTTGCCCAGACGCGGGGCCATCTCCAGTGCCTGACGGTGCAGTCGCAGCGCCTCCTCGGGCAGGCCCGCGAGGCGGCAGGTCTCGCCGTAGCCGTTGAGGAAGTGGATCTTCCAGTGCTCCTCGAACAACTCGTCGAGCAGCGCGAACGCCTCGCGGTGGCTCGCCAGCGCCTCCTGGTAGCGGCCCATCTGCCGCAGGGCGACGCCGAGGCAGTTGAGGCACCACGCCTGGTTGTTGAGGTGCCCGTCCTCGCGGGCGACGTCCAGGGCCCGGTGGAGGTGGTCCGCCGCCGCGTCGGGTTCCTCGCGGGCGACGGCCACGCCGAGGGTGATGCGGGCGGTCAGCGCGGGCGGCCATCCGGGGTCGGTGTGCGGGGTGGCCAGCACCTCACGGGCCCGGCTCGCGGCCTCCTCGCGCTGCCCCAGCTGGAGCATGGCCCAGGCCTCGGCCGCCGCGGCGCCGGCCGCGCCCGTCGGGCAGCCGGCCTGCTCGTACAGCTTGCCCGCCAGCCGGAACAGCTCCAGCGGCTCCTCCACGTCTCCCGCGTCCCAGGCCAGATAGCCGCGACGCATCGTCAACTCGGCCTCCGTGCGCGCGTCTCCGATCTCGGACAGCCGCAGCCCGGCCGCCTCGTACGCCGCGGCGGCCTCCGCCATGCGGCCCGCGTTGTAGCGCGCGAAGCCCAGGTCGCTCTGTGCCTCGGCCAGTCGGAGCGGATCGCCGAGGCGTTCGGCGGCGGCGAGGGACCGCTCGAAGAGGGCGTTGAGGTGCGTGGTGCCGCAGCGGCGCGCGAAGTAGGCGCGCAGGAACCGCGGCAGCTCGCACACGTGCGCGTCGGCGCCGACCGCGGCCGCCGTCTCGAAGACGGCGACGAGGTTGCCGTACTCGGTGACCAGCCACCCGAAGGCCGCGTTCTTGTCCGTGAACCGCGGCAGTTGGGCCGGTGGCGGGACCTCGCTCGCCGCGCGCGAGGGCGAGGCGAACGGCATCGTGGCGTCGGCGGCGGCCGCGGCGTGCACGTAGTAGTCGAGCACCCGGCGCAGTGCCTGCTCCCGCTCGGCGGCCGGGTCCTGCTCCACCCCGGTCCGGCGCGCGTGCTGGTGCACCAGGTCGTGCAGCCGGTAGCGGTCGGGCGCGGGCTGCTGGACGAGGTGGGCGTCGAGCAGGTCCTCCAGCATCTCCTGGGCGCTGTGCAGCGGTACGTCCGCGAGCGCCGCCACCAGGTACGCGTCGAAGGACTCCCCCGGCACCAGGCCAAGGAGCCGGAACAGCCGGGCCTGGGAGCGGTTCAGCTGCCGGACCGACATGGCGAGGGCGGCGCCGAACGCGGCGTCCAGCTCGCCCGCGCCCTGCGTCATCCGCTCGGCGAGGATGCCCACGGTCCAGCCCGGCCGGTGCCGCAGCCGCGCCGCGGCCAGCCGCAGGGCCAGCGGCAGATGGCCGCACAGCCGCAGCACCTCGGCGGCGGCCTCCGGGTCGCGGCCGAGCCTGCCGTCGGGGCCGCCGGGGTCGCCGCTGGCCCGGGCCAGCAGTTCGGCGCTTTCCCGCGGGTCGAGGACGTCGAGCGAGACCGGGGGCACCTCGTCGAGGCCGAGGAGCCGGTTGCGGCTGGTGATCAGCGCGACGGAGTCGCCGGCGCCGGGCAGCAGCGGGCGTACCTGCTCGGCGTCGGCGGCGTTGTCGAGGACGACGACGACCCGCCGGTGGGCCAGTTCCGACCGCCAGCACGCGGCCAGTTCCTCGATGCCCTCCTGCGGGACCTTCTCGGAGGGGACGTCGAGCGCGCCGAGCAGCATCCGCAGCGCCGAGTCGGGGTCGAGCGGGGGCCGGCCCTCGGTGAAACCGTGCAGGTCCACGTAGAGCCCGCCGTCCGGGAATGCGGCGGCGAGCCGGTGTGCGGCGTGCACCGCGAGGCAGGTCTTGCCGACGCCCGCCATGCCGTCGACGGAGACCGACCCATGGCTGTCGACCGCGGCCATTACGGCGGCGAGCTGGGCCTCGCGTCCGGTGAAGTCCGGCGCGTCGCGTGGCAGGTCGTTGCGCGGCACCGGCCGGGCCTGGCGGCTGCTCTTCGGCGGTGCGGGCAGGGGGTTCGAGGTGCGTTCCCACAGCGGACGCAGCGGCCGGGGGTCGCGCTTGACGAGTCGGCAGAGGGCGACGACCGCGGGCCAGGGCGGCACGGTCTGGCCGTTGAGGTAGCGCGAGAGCGACGAGGAGCTGAGGCCCGCGTCGCGCGCGAGGGCGCGTACGCCCTGTCCGGAGAGCTCCTGGAGCAGGCGCAGCCGGGCAGCCAGCTCGTCCTGCGGGTCCGTCTTCGCCGTGCGTTCCTGGCCGTCCATCGTTCCCCCGTGGTCGTCGTCCCGTACGGACAGAAGTCTTTCGAGCCGAAACGCTCCTGGTCAAGGCTGTTCCGGCTGTCCCACGGTGTCCCATCGCCATGGTTCGTGCGCGCCGTCCCGGCTGTCATGGAGTCACGCCCCGGGGGAACGGGGCACCGACC
This sequence comes from Streptomyces sp. NPDC057616, assembly GCF_042800575.1. Lineage (NCBI taxonomy): Bacteria > Bacillati > Actinomycetota > Actinomycetes > Kitasatosporales > Streptomycetaceae > Streptomyces > Streptomyces sp. NPDC057616. Next base: position 33,503 of record NZ_JBHVGU010000055.1, on the reverse strand, counting down.
AGAAGGAGCGCACCGAGATGCAGTCCCGTATGCAGAACCCCGCCGTCGTCCTGTCCGACGCGATGCAGCCCATCCAGCAGGTCTTCAAGGCCGTGCACGGCGGTGGGGTGGACGAGCAGACCCTGGAGCTGGTGCACCTGCGGGTCAGCCAGATCAACGGCTGCAGCGCCTGTGTCGACGCCGGCGCCAAGACGGCCCGCAAGGCCGGCCTGAGCGACGAGCGCCTGGCCACCGTCGCCGCCTGGAGGGAGGCGCCGTACTTCACCGAGGAGGAGCGGGCCGCCCTGGCACTGGCCGAGGCCGCGACGCGGCTGGCCGACCGTCCCGACGCGGTGAGCGACGAGATCTGGGACACGGCCGCCACCTACTTCGACGAGAAGCAGCTGGCCGCGATCGTGCTGATGATCGGCGTCACCAACATGTTCAACCGCCTCAACGCCACCACCCGCCAGATCGCCGGCGCCTGGGGCTGACGCCCGCGGGCGCACGGCGCCCCTCCCGCACGACTACGGAACCGCCGCGTTCACACCACGGTCACACCACTGGAGGAGAAGGTCATGGCGCAGGCACGCAAGGCCGCAGGGAGCAGCACCGCCCGGAAGTCCGAGGGCTTCACGCCCGAGGAGCGGGCCGCGATGAAGGAGCGCGCTCAGGAGGTGCGGGCCTCGGCACGCCGCGCGTCGCGAGGCGGGAAAGCAGCCAAGAAAAAGGCCGCCATCCCCCCCCAAATCGCCGAGATGCAGGACTCGGACCGGGTCATGGCCGAACGGATCCACGCCGTCGTGAAGGCGAGCGCACCGCACCTCGCGCCGAAGCTCTGGTACGGGATGCCCGCGTACGCCAGGGACGGCAAGGTCGTCTGCTTCTTCCAGAGCGCGCAGAAGTTCAACGCGCGGTACGCGACGTTCGGCTTCAACGACTCGGCACACCTCGACGACGGCACGATGTGGCCGACCGCCTACGCGCTCACCGAACTGACCGCTGCGGGCGAGGCGCGGATCGCCGCCCTCGTGGAGCGGGCGGCCGGCTGACACCCGGCGCGTCACCCCCGCACGAACGGCCCCGGGGGGGGGGGGGAAGAAAAGGGGGGGAGGGGGGAGAGATTGCTGCACACCGGGTGAGGAAGACACACCGACAAAACCACGAC